>CAYZDT010000001.1:0-26198 GCA_964477415.1 uncultured Candidatus Saccharibacteria bacterium
CGGCTTCACGGTCGTACAGCGACGGGTCGAACGAGTCGCCGCTGATGTTCGCCTCGACGTAAATATTCTTATACACAGGCTCAACCGAAGGAACGACCGAGACGATATTTGAAGTCGATGCGGTCGGCGCAATCGCCATGCAGTTACTGTTTCTCATGCCGTACTTTTTGACCGCGTCTCTAACGGGAGTCCAATCCATGGAAGTCGTCCGTGCGACGTCTATCTTTTCTCCGCGTTCTTCTTCAAGAAGCGCGATGGTATCCAAAGGAAGGAGTCCGCGGTCCCATTTCGAACCTTTGTACGATTCGTACGCGCCGCGCTCTTTCGCCAATTCCGCCGACGCGAGAATCGCGTAGTAGGAAATGACTTCCATCGATTCGTCGGCGAATTTCACGCACTCTTCGGATGCGAAGTTGATGTTGAGCTGGTACAGCGCGTCCTGGAAACCGCCGGCGCCGAGGCCCACGGGACGATGGCGCATGTTAGAGTTTCTGCCTTCAATCGTCGGGTAGAAGTTCAGGTCGATCACGTTGTCGAGCATGCGCATGCCGACCGTGACCGTCTCTTTCACTTTCTCGCGGTCCCACTGGCCCGCAGTCACGTGAACCGCGAAGTTGACCCAGCCGAGGTTGCAGACCGCCGTTTCGTCTTTCGAGTTGTTCAGCGTAATTTCGGTGCAGAGGTTCGAGTTGTGGACGACACCGACATGGTCCTGCGGAGAACGGACGTTCGAGGGATCTTTGAACGTAATCCACGGATGGCCTGTTTCGTACAGCATCGCAAGCATCTTCTTCCACAAATCCATCGCTTTTATGCGGCGGAACATTTTTATCTTGCCTTCGTCCGCGGCCTTTTCGTATGCAGCGTACGCCTCTTCGAACTTCTTGCCGTAAATGTGGTGCAAGTCCGGAGTCTCGTCCGGCGAGAACAGCGTCCACTGGCCGTCCTCCCTCACCCGCTTCATAAAGAGGTCCGGAATCCAGTTGGCGGTGTTCATGTCGTGGGTGCGGCGGCGCTCGTCTCCCGTGTTTTTACGCAGTTCAAGGAAGTCCTCGACGTCGTAGTGCCACGTTTCAAGGTAGACGGCGGTAGCCCCGCGGCGGCGACCGGAACGGTTGATGGCGACCGTAACGTCGTTTGCGATTTTCAGGAACGGAATCACGCCCTGGCTTGTTATGCCCGCCTTTTTGATAACCGCGCCCGTACCGCGGATATTGGTCCAATCGGTGCCGATGCCGCCGGCCCACTTGGACATCTGGGCGTTGTCGCCGTAGACCTTGAAGATGTTGTCCAGATCGTCGTCGACGGTATTGAGGTAACAGGAAGAAAGCTGCGCGCGCACTAGGCCCGAGTGGAACAACGTAGGCGTCGAAGGCACGAAGCGCAAAGTCGAGAGCATTTCATAGAAACGAATCGCCCACGCTTCGCGGTTTTCTTTTTCCTGAAGCGCAAGCCCCATCGCGACGCGCATATAAAGGAGCTGCGGCGTTTCCAAAGGTTTCTTTTCCTTTCCGCTTCTGTCCTGAATGAAGTAGCGGTCCGACAAGGTCGCGACGCCCATGTATTTCAACAATCGATCGCGCTCCGGACGCAGCGCGGACGCGAGTTTCTGCAAATCAAAATTAATCATGCGCTCGTCCAAGACTTTCAAAGCAACCGCGCGCTTCACGTTCTCGACGAAGCCCGCACGGTACGCGGCGTCGAAATCGGCTGACACAATCGTGAGTCCGTCTTTGTTGAACGCGCGCGCATACAGAGAATTCAACAGAAGCTGCGCCGCAAGCTGGTTGTATGCGGGATCGCGTTCAATCATCGAACGCACCACCATGATGAGCGTGCGCTCGATTTCGCCAGTCGTGATGCCGTCATACACTTCGCGCTCCACTTGGCGCACAATGCCGTCGATATCGATTGCGTTTTTGTATTCCGGAAGTATCGAATACTCAAGAGTCTTTCTCAGTTTTTCCGTCGAAAATATTTCCCGCTCGCCGTTCGCGCGCATAATAAGGAGCGAACGGTCTTCAATCTTCTTTACTACCTCCTCCTGCTTCTCTTCGCGTATCTTCGCGTGTTCGTAGCGGTAAATAATGTACGACTTCGCGACGTCATAGAAGCCGCGCTGCATCAGAGAGTGTTCAACCAAGTCCTGCACCTCTTCAACCGAGGGAATCGCCGCCGTTCCGCCGTACTTCAGGCTGATTGCGCCGATGACCGCCGCTCCGATTTCTTTCGATTCCTCCTCCTTGGCGTCATTCAGAACGTCAAGAAACGCTTTGGACACTGCCGAGGTTATTTTTGCCTCGTTGAAATCAACGATAGTGCCGTTTCGTTTCTTGATTTTCTGAAGTGTCGTCATGGTCGGTTATATGGATCGCGTTATGCGACGATTAAGGGCGGATAATTGATTGATAATCGTTGGGAATCGTTCGTCTCTGTTTCGCGTCGTTCGTCCTTTCGTATGAGTCTTTGAGTTGGAAGGTTATTCTAACTCTTTGAACGGATGCGGATAGGAAAAAATCGAGAAAGTCGCCTGTGGAAAAAAGAGAATGCAATAAAAAAGAGCACTGTCAACGTCGTACGGAAACGAGCGCGAACTTCCCTGCTGTGAGAGGAAAGCTTTGTTGAAAAAAAATCTACAGGCGAATACCGATTTTCAGTTTTGAAACGAAAAAAACGGAACGCAAGAGCGGGCAGCGCGCATCAGAGGCCGCCCGCTTCGGCGCCGGAGGAGTATCCGGCCGCGTCCGCCGCTTCGGCCAGCGAAAGACGCGAAAGAAACGCCGCCTGCAATGCGGGAATGTTTTCTTCAGCGCCTTTCCATGCCTGCATCGCGGGAATATGAAGGCTCTGGGAGAATGCAAACGAGATCGGCCACGAAAACGGCTCCAAACGGGAAAGCGCGTTCAAATACGAAGCGGCTTCTGCGGGTTCTAGAAGGTCGTCCGCGAGCATGACGCCTCCCAGAACCTGAGGCAACGACGATGAGAGAGCGCGGAGCGTGCGTTCGGCGACTTCGGAAGGTTTCGCGCGGAGCGGATTCAACAGCCCGGTGGCGGCGAACGTGCTTCGTATAATGATTCCTTTCAAATCAAGAGCGCCCGACTCAAGTCCGTCTGACAAAAGCGAAAGAAGTTCAACGAGAGCATCCTCTGCCTGCCCCGATGTGTGCGATCCGTCGGCGCGGACCTCAACGGAGATAACGGGGACCGCGGAAAATTCCGCACACGCTTTTGCAAACGCAACAGCGGCCGTAATCCGATCCTTCAATGCGGCGTAGGCAGACTGCTGATTCGCTTCCCTCACAATGCGCGTGAGCGCGAATACCGCGCCCATCGAACGGAGCTCTGAAAGAAGCGAACGCGTATCTTCGTCTTCGCGCACAGAAACTCCGATGAGTATATTTTTTTCTGAAAGAAGTTCGTGATACGGCATTCCATCCATTCCCGACGCGCGCAGCGCATCCGGCGAGAGCACGACGCCGGAAAGAAAACGTTCCGCGCCTTCAGTTGATAAAAGAGCGTCGCGAAACTTCTGCAGAGCGTTTTCCGTTTCGCATCCGCGCGCGGAAAGTTCCGCGGAAAGTTCCGCATCGGCGCGGTCGAAAATAAAAATTCCTCTTCCGTCTTTTATGAGCGAACGCGCTGTCTCGTTCTGGTTCATGGCTTTCACTATAGCAAAAAGAAAAACGCTCACCATGAGCGTTCATCCCCTGCCGGCATACCCCGATAAAAACAACAAAGGGGTATGCCGTGTACTATGTTCTGATTACCTGCGCTTAGCGTCTGACTTCTTGGCGAAACTCTCGCCCCACGCAACCATTGCGCTGTAGAAATCAGCTCCAAACGGCTTCGGATTTGCGTGCGCTTCCTGCGCCGCCGTTATGCGCCGTTTGAGCGCGGCCAAATCGTCTCCTTTCTCAAGTGAACTGTTTATAGACATACTCTATGTGCTTGTTCTTATAAACTCGACCTCCGCGCGTTCCTCTATATATAATAAAACGCCCGGTTAAGACAGATTCGGGGAGCGGGTGCGCTCGAGGAGTCTGCTGGCGCCAATAATAGTCAGATTTTAAGCCGTGTCAAAGGGTTCTGCACTCCTAGAGAAGGCTCGATTTGTACCGTTCGGGCTCGTGTGCCCCCACGTATTCGATTCTGATGCCGAACTGCTTCAAATCGGGTTCCAGGGCCTGCTGATCGTATCCGAGAAATAGTACGTCCGGCTTCGTCTCCAAGACTATCTTCCACGAACCTGTGCGCTCGTCCCCTTTGACCACAGTGAGCGCCTGATTCCACTCGCACAATGCGCGCATGCGTTCCTCCAAGTTCTGTTTCGGTTTTTTCCCTTTCAATAATTCCACAACCGCATCGGGAGCTACCGCAACGGTCAAATCATCACACTTTGATTCGGCCTCGCTTAAAAAATGCTTATGGCCTTCATGAAGAAAATCGAAAACGCCGAAGAGAAGCCCTTTCATAGCGAGAGATACGGAGCGCGGGTCAGCCGTTTCGCGCCGCCGCGGGTTACGACAACATCGTCTTCAATGCGTATCCCGCCGATATTTGCAATATAAATACCGGGCTCGTTCGACAACACCGTACCCGCCTGAAACGGATCTTTCGTGTAATCGTACGGATCATGCACATCGAGGCCGATTGAGTGCCCTAAGCCGTGAGTAAAATATTTCCCGTATCCTTTCGCCGTGAGGTAATCTCGTGCAGCAGCATCATACTTTTTCCATGTAATGCCGGGCTTGAGAATGCGAAATGCTTTTTTGTTCGCGGCGAGAGCGGCGCGATACATGCCGGCCAGCTTTGCACTTGGTTTTTTGCCAGGCACGAAAATAGTGCGCGTCAAATCCGAACAGTATCCGCCCGGAAATACTCCGCCAAAATCAAGGACGACGGGTTCGCCTGCGCGCACTTTTCGCACGCCCGTTTCATGATGAGGAATTGCTGAATGTTTCCCCGAGGCGACGATTGTTTTGAAACTGGGAGCCAGAGCGCCGCGCTTTAAATGCTCAATATCAAGCATCATCGCAATTTCCGATTCGCGCATCCCCTCTCGTATACGTTTTGAAACCGCAACAAACACATCGCTCGTTATTTTCGCGGCGCGCGCAAGGTTCTTCAACTCTTCCGCGTCTTTTATCTGCCGCATCGACTCGACGATGCCTTCGGTCGGGATAAGGCGTACGGGAAGCCGCTTCTTCCATGCTTTCAGCGCGGCGACGCTGACGCGTCCGGATTCAAATCCGATTCGCGCGCCTTTCTTAAGATTGAGCGCTCCGAGCGCGGTTTCTGCGTATGCAGAGAGTGCGGGACCGCGCACCATGCCCTTCGGAAGCTCAATGACGCGTGCGCCGCTCACCTCGTCCATTGCGCGCAAGGTATATCTCGCATCTACCGCAAGCGCAGCCCCTTTCATGCCGACCGCCAACACCCCCGTCGTACCCCCGAAACCGCTCATATAATAGGGGTTTTTGCTGCTCTCCTCGTCGGTTGCGAGGAGAATACCGTCAAGCGTGCGGGCTTTGAGAAGCGCGCGGAGGCGGGCCTGTCGTGCCTTGAAATTGAACATGATGCTACCAAGATACGCCGAGCCGCTTCAACTCCGCAACTAGCGCGGCTGCGTCGGTAAAAAGAATGCCTTTCATACCCGCACCGTGCGCGCCGTCGACGTTTTTTTGTCTGTCGTCGACCATAACGGCTTCGGACGGAAGGATGCCGAGCATGGTGCACATAGTCTTGTAAATCTGCGGTTCAGGCTTCAGCATTTTATGCTCGGACGATATCAGGACTTCGTCGAACAAATCCCACGCATTGTGTTCCGCTATCACGTTCCGCAGATGCGACGAGGCGTTCGAGAGAAGCCCGATTTTATAGCGGGATTTGAGCGCACGCACCAAAGACACGACGTCTTCGTTCAGCCTGCGCGCGTCTTTCATTTCTTGAATAACCTGAGGTGCGGTCTGGCCCGCTTCGCGCGCAAGCGCCGAAATAAGTTCTTCCTCCGCGTGTTCGCCGCGGTTTTCCCTGTCTATAAGATTCTGAAAATAATCTTTCCGATCCTCTATATCGGGAATATGGCGCCTCAGCCATTCCCAATACGCTTCGTGCGATATAACGCCGCCCCAATCGAATACGAGCGCGGAAATGCGGGATGACGCAGGCGCGGAAGTTTTTACCCGCATAAGAAAAAGCAGCGCGATATATATGTTCAGTACGACAAGCGCTGCGACGCCGCCGAATAAAATCGCGTAATCCGCCATGCGCGCAGTATACAAAAACTTTTAAGGCGCCGCGTCGGTAAAATCAGAATCGATCAGGCCTTTGAATTCGTCCGAATCGGCGCGAATTCCGGACTCGGCAAGACGCGCAGAGACGGCCGCAACGAACCCTCGCGAACCTGCTACATAAAAACGTGCGGACGGTACATTGCGTATTGCCGCATCTAACGCGCCGAAAAGCTCGGCGCGCCCTACGGCGGCGTATTCGTCCGCAAGCGGGAGGAGTTCGTCTTTATATATAAAGGCATGCGAGCTGACGTGAATGACGCGCACGCGTCCGCCTATCTTCTTTTGCGCTCGGTCGAGAAGCATCGAGCGAAACGGCGTAATGCCTACCCCGCCCGCAATCATTACCGAGTTATTCTCCGGCGCGGGCCAGGTCATATGCCCTTTTATTTTAAATAGAATTGCCGTATCGCCTTCCCGCATTTCGGCAAGACGTTTTTGGTACGCGCTACCCGAGCGCATGTCTATTCCGAAACGTATGTACTCTTCATGGGGCGCCGACGCAAAAGAAAATTCGCGTACTGCGCGCGCCTCTGGCGGCAGGCCTAAAAGGCGGAGGTGGCCGTATTGACCCGCCGAGTATGATATCGGATGCTCGGAGCGGAATAGGAACGTGGACACGCCGTCGCCTTCATCTGCTACGGCGGTAAGCGTGAGTATGTCTTCAGGCATGGGTTCATCAGTATACCAATGCAGAAAACTGAATTGTGAAAAACGCAGGTTGACATTTACACCGCGAAGACGCACCCTGAATTCTGGCTTCAGGATATCGATTGCACTGAAGCATTTTTTCGGAAACGGCGAGAGTATCGGATCGGCACTGAGAAGCAATCGCACCGAAGTCGGAACGCGCATTCGCGTCAAGATATCTTTAGTCGGTAAGTTTTTCGGAAAAGAAGAAAGCGCGTGGCACGCTTTTCGGGAATATTCCCCTTCCGCTCCGACGGACCGATGGCAACCCAAAAAGAGAACGAAGACAAGAACGGAAAAACTCCGCAGAAGAAATTCACCATAGGTTTTGAAACCGAGTTTTTTGTTATTGACGCGGCAGGAAAACCTGCAGCCGGAGGAGAAGTCATATACAAAAAAGCGGCCGAAGCGGGGGCAAAAGAGAATGCGATTACGCGCGAATGCGCGAATAACCTTATTGAAGCCGGCAGCTACCCGAATGTTGAGGGTCAGAACACGATGAAAAGCCTTTTGGACGGACTCAAATTGCTTCTCTATGCGGCAAAGGAAAGCGGGTACGGAATAGTACCTTTGGGAACCTATCCGGGAAAGTTTACGCCGGATATGAGAAAAGAAGCCCGTTACAAAGTGCAATCCAAGCTCTTTGGTAAGACGCGTTTTCAAATTGCAGGCAGAGTGGCCGGCTATCACTGCCATTACGCCTTGCCGTGGGGCGTCTTTGACGCGAAAACTCTCACGCTGAAACAGCTTACCGATTCAAAGAATCAGGAACATCTGGTTTCGGCGTTTAACTTCCTCATCGCCATAGATCCGGTATTGACGACGTTTATGCAGTCCTCTCCCTTCTATCAAGGGCGGCATTTTGCAAAAGACACCCGAATGCTCGTATACCGCGGCGGCGAAGACGTAGGTTACCCGAAAGGTCTCTATGCGAATCTGCCGACATTCGGCAGTCTTCCAGCATACGTGCATGCGGGAGCGGATCTTATCAGTCGTATTGAAGACAGAAACAAACTATGGCTTGAGACGCTCTCTAACGCGGGCGTACGCACGAAGCCCGAGTACCGCTCCATACTCGACACAAACTGGTGCCCGGTTAAAGTAAATGCCCACGGTACGTTTGAACAGCGCGGCATGGACATGAACCGGCTTCCGATACTCTTTTCGGTTTCCGTTCTCATACAGACTCTTATGAAACGGATTCAGGACGGAGAATACCGTGTCGTTCCCCACGATTCGGGCAAAAATCAGCCCTTCTCGCTCGACGAAAAAGAAAAGATTATTTATATCGCCCCCGACACGTACGTCCGTAAGACACTCCAGAAACGTTCCGCCTACGATGGACTTGCGAATGATGAGATATATAACTACTGCCGCAGGCTGGTACTTTTGGTCAAACAACTTGAAGGCGAAAAGATATTCCAGCTTCTTGATCCCGTTACCCAGATGCTCGCGGAGCGGAAAACGCAATCGGATACTATACTTGCGCAGGCAAAATCCCTCGGATACAAAGATCGTCGCAAAGTGCTTCCGCCCTCCATTGCCGCAGAAATCGCTCTCACACACGCGAAACAAATGTTCGAAGACATCGTCATCCTCGAAAAGATGATCGAGGTAAACGCCGCTCTTTCGAAATAGCTACTGCGCCTTTATAAAGTTCAGAGCGCCCCCGCGGTCCATATAGACGAGCGAAAGTTCTTCGGGCGTGAGCTTGGCGAGCTTGAACGTAAGCGGATTTCCCGTGTCGCCCGCAAACGTTGCGCGGATATACACGGCGTCTGCTTCGTACGGTATCAAAGCGTCCGGCGCGTTATCGCCCGCAAAAACCGTCCACCCGCCTTCCGCCTGGATTTTGCCGCCGTAATAATCGACGAGGCGGCCGCCGGATTCGAATTCGCGCGCGAATTTCTCGTCGTCGGTGCTTACCCATCTGCCGAGTATGCTTTCAGAGACAATAAGAGAGACGTCCTGCTTTACTCCGCCGCCTTCTCCCGCGTCTCCCCAATTCCACGGAGCCATGTCCGTGCTCGGCACGGGATTACAAATGAGCGTTTTCCCGTTTACATCGAGGCGTACTTCCTCTCCCGCACCCGTCATGACGATTCCATTTCCTTCAAAGCGCGCGCCCGTCAAAGACTCTACATGCATAAGCGTTCCTTCCGCGGCAATCGGCTTCAATCCAAGAGGGCTCAAAACGACCTTGGCGAGGTCTGGGGCGGGCGTCATCGAAAATGAGGAACCGTTATCGCACGCATACCCGTACGAGTCGGGTGCGGAACCTGCCGACTGATTCGGCATGTATTCGGCGGTAAACCACCACGCGCCTATAATGACGAGTCCTATAAAACCCGCAATCCACGTGTATGCGCTTTTCATATACTATCGAGTATACCCTTTTTCAGGGGACGCGTTCAGTTCAAAAGATACAGCGTGTAATTCAGATACGAGGCGAAAGAAACCCACGCCAGATACGGAACCATGAGCCACGCGGCCGTTTTCGAAACTTTCAACATTGACGCTATGGTCGCGGCAATCGCAAGCCACATAAGTCCAATTATGACGAGCGCGGCGCCGATGTCGTGAAGTCCGAAAAAAACAGGACTCCAAATCGCGTTCAAAGCAAGCTGAATTCCGAATAAGACAAAGGCGGTTTTTGCGCCGCGCACGTTTCTTTTGCGCCATATAAGAAACGCCGCAACGCCCATGAGAGCGTATATAGCGGTCCACACCGGGGCAAAGAGCCAGTTCGGCGGCGAAAAATCAGGACGTACTAAAGACGCGTACCATGTTGGAATAGAATCGGCGGTAAAAACCGAGCCGATAAGCCCGACTGCCTCGCAGAGGATAACGAAGAGGGCGGCAACGCCGATGTCTTTTTGTTTCATATTGGAATTATACCCTCGCCTTAGGCGCGCACTCTGATTTCGTACTGCACAGCGTCCCCGTCGTCTATGCCTTCTGCGCGCCGAACCGCAGCCTTCAACGGCAAGAGATACGTTCCTGATTTTTTATCTGGGAAAATTGAAGTCTCCCATTTCGTCTTCCCGACTTTTACGGACACGGGAAGGGAGCCCCAGCCGCGCGCGCTGCCGCCGTGGCGTTTTTTTATCGCTTCGGAATCTTTCTTCGGAACCGTGAGGAAACGCCACGCCGCCATGCCGGGGTACGGCCACACTTTCGATTTCAGTTTATATGACGCGGCCATGCGCCGAAGCGGATTAAATAGAACGGAACTGGACGTTCGCGGGAGGCGTAAACATCGACGCATCTACCGCGGCAGGTTCGCAGTTATACGAATAGCTGACGTCAGGGTTGAATCCGTATCCCGACGCATCGCCTGCGCCCGAACCTTCCGCCGTTACTTTCGCTTTAAAACCCTGCAGCATTACCGACGACCACGAGTAGATATATTCGCCGTCCGAAACCATGTACGCGCTCACGTTGCCGAGAGACGGAACGTCAATTGAAAAGTCCCCTTTCAATTTCTTTCCCGAGACATACACCGTGCCCGAGGAAAACGCCACGCCTGCGCCGGTACTCGCCTGGCTTCCGATATCGCACTTCCAGTCTCCGCCGCGCGCCATAAGATCGTGCACGGAACCTTTGAATTCGCCCGCCTCTGCTTTCATCATTTCGCCTCCTTCTTCGTTCTTCATCGAATCGCCCGGCGCGGCGGAATTAGAATTCATGTAAAAATACGCGCCGCCGCCTATGACGACGACCGCGGCCAAAATGCCGAGAGCAAGTTTTGTATTCATATGGAGAAATTATACCGCGGCAAAAACGCTATTCGACGGGGACGGCTGTGCAGCCGAGATAAGATTTTTCTTCGTTATTCTCTAGAACGAGTGCTTCGTCCCCCTTCGACCAGAATACGAACGTTTCGCCACCTTCAATCAGTGGGTCGCCGTCGGAGTATCTGACTCCGCTTGCCGAAAGAGTCTGCTTCAACGTCATTGCGCGTCCGTCTGAGAGAACAAGATCGACCGTACTCTGCGGGACGGGCGGTTCGCCTTCTGCGGCAGGAGGCAGGGGCTCGGCGTTATGAAATACGGCCGCTATTGATTTGCCGTCATTGCAGGCATATTCGACGGAAACTGTATTTGCTTCTTTAACGGGGGCTTCAGCGAACTGATGGCCGGACAATAGCCAAACCGCCGCAAGGATAACAGCAAGGACGGCTATGCCCACGAGAGTGTTCTTCATATGCGTACATTATACCGATTCGCTTCGCGGAAAGGCGCGAGATTTTATGGTAGTGTGACCTCGATTGGGAGGTCGCCTAATGGTAAGCAGAGCTTCCCGATTGCGCTCGCTCGGAAAAGCGAGAGCTGTTCTTTAATAAAATTCGTTCGCAGAGCTGGGGGGTCGTCTAATGGTAGGACATCAGGTTTTGGTCCTGAGTATCGGGGTTCGAGTCCCTGCCCCCCAGCTCTGCGCGGGAAACAGCTTTCACTCTTCTCTCGCTCGCTTATCGGTAGGACATCAGGATATGGCGCTGAGTATCTAGGTTCGAGTCCCTGCCCCCCAGCCCAGCACATTTCCCTCGTTTGAAATTTGGTACATTGAGGAGAACATGAAAACAATCGCCCTGCCATTACTTATCGTATTTATTGCTCTTTTTGTATTCGTGCCCCATCAGGCAATTGCGGCGACCGCCTCAATTGAATCGCTCTCGCCCGGTGCTGTCGTTCCGGCAAAACAACTGGTAACGTTCAAGCTTTCGCTGTCGGGTTTCTACGCTCCGTATTTTCAAATCAGCGATTCGTTCCCCAACTCGAGCGTCGGTTCTTCAAATATCAGCACGGGCGGCCAATTCTCATGGGCGCCGACGGCAAAAGACGCGGGCCAGCACGTCTTAACGATTACCGCGCGCGATTTCGAAAATAACGTTGCTACCGTATCAGTCACGCTCACCATAACCCCGCCGCCGTCGGCGACGCTCTCTGTATCCCCCTCTTCGGCCGCGATACCGGTCGGAACTCCGATCGCATTTGCGGCGGGCACCGCGGGTTTTACGAACCCAATATACAGCTGGAGCGACTCATTCAGCGGTTCGTCATTGTCGAACGCCTCGGGCGTTTCAGGGCAATTTACATGGACTCCTGATTTATCGCAGGAGGGCGACCACACCGTCACGGTGTACGTTTCCGATTCTTCGGGCGCTTCCGCATCGGCATCCGTTCCGGTCCACATCGGTCCTCTTCCCTCTTTAAAAATTGTGAACCTTCGCCCGGGCACGAACGTCTCTGTCGGCACCTCAACTACGTTTTCCGTCTTTCCTGTCGGATACACGCCCACGGTCTTCGGCGTCTATGACAGCTTTAGCGGCAGCACCTCGCTCTCGCCGAACGCGGTTTCAAATAACGGCCTCTTTTCGTGGATTCCGCAGGGTCAGGATATCGGCGTGCACGTAATAACGATTACCGGAAGCATCGGACCGTTCGGAAAAAGCGCTTCAACTACGCAGACTTTAATTGTCGGAGAGATGGGCAAGCCTGTATCGTCCGCCTCACAAACCCCCTCGGTTACCGCAGCGCTCCAACCTTCTTCTTCTGTTTCGGCATACATTTTCACGTCCGCATTGAAAATTGGTTCTGAAGGCGCGGAAGTAACGCAACTGCAGAAATTACTGAGCTCGCTCGGATTCTTTAACGGAGAAGCGACGGGATATTTCGGTCCCGTTACCGCAGAGGCGGTGAGAAAATTCCAAGCCGCAAAAGGCATCGCGCAATTGGGTACGGTAGGTCCGCAGACGCGCGCCGCTTTAAACGGAACGCCATCCGCCTCGGCGCCGGCTGCTCCTTCAGTCCAGACTGCAATGCCCGCGACAAACGGCTACGTATTTAAAAACTTCATGGGATACGGCGAAGATCCGAACGACGGCCCCGACGTCATGGAGTTGCAGAAACGCCTATCTTCGCTTGGATTCTTTACCGGAGAAGCCACGGGTTACTTCGGCGCCGCAACGGCGGCGGCGGTAAAAAAATTCCAAACCGCAAACGGTATTGAAGCGACGGGATACGTAGGCTCTCTGACCCGCGCCGCACTCAATAAATAAGTTCCCGACTCTCCCTCTCTACTGCTACTCTATAGAGGAGCAGTAGTAATTGACGAGTATGAGAACGAAAACCGTCGTGGTGAACGACAAAATGCAAAAAGGGTACCGCTATGTGCTTTCCGAACCTGTGGGCAAAAACTTCGATCCGCGCTTCAAGCCGCAACTCACCCCGAAGCAAATGCTCGCCTTAGGCGTATTCGGCGGCGTCTACATGCGCGACTGCACGAAAGAATTTCCAAAAGATTGGTTTGTAAAAGCAAAATTTCAAAGAATAGAAACGCGCGTGCGGGACAAAAAATTGAACTTTTTTATGGTCAACGCGAGCCAGCCTCTGTCGGTCTGGCGCGAGAAAGGGTGGATTTGGAAAGACGACCCGCGCGGCTGGTTCCAGTGGTACTGCCGGTATTTCATGGGAAGGCGCTCCGAAGACGACGAGCGCCAGATAAAACGCTGGATTGCAATTCGCCGCCACATCGCACAGCTCAGAGCTAATTGCGAGGCGGGCGATATGATGTGCAGGCCTGTGCAGCGGCAAGCTTTACTCCACTGGGCATACGACAGCAGAAGGATATAGTCCGGCAACAAAAAACGCCCCCGAGGGGGCGTTTTTAGGTGAATCAGCTATTGCGCCTGCGCCTCCATTTCCAGTGAGGATTTCACCGAGTTCGAGACGTCGACTGCCGCGCCCGCGTTTACGTTCGCGTGAACCAATGCCTCAATGTCGGCCTGTACTTTCGCGGCGCCTGAAATCAGGAAGCCCCACCACGGAAGATTTACCCGCGCGGTCAATGAGCCGTTCTCCTGTTTTTCAACATCCGTACGGACGGTGAACGTCACGGGCAAAAAACCCAAGAACTTTCCTTTATGCTTAGATTTTATCTCTACGGTCCCGTTGTCCTTCACTTCGACTTTTACTTTTTCCTCCGAAGAAATCGAAGACTTTATTTCGTCTTCCGCCATAGAGTCGTCCGATTCAGAAGAAACTGAAGCGTCTGCGCCGGTCATGATATGGAAAATCGGAGTACCGTCTTCATCCACATCCTGCGTAACCGTCGCAGGCTTGCCGTTTTCGCCCTCTACCTGAAGCTGAATCTGAGCGCCCCCGGTCGCACCGGAGTTTCCGGCGGAAGCGCCGCCTGTGGCGTCGGATTCAAGGTATACGGCGCCCGCCGCAAAAGGCAGCACGAGCGCAAACAAAGGAACAATGCCGATAAGTTTTTTCATATAGTTGTTAGATTAAAGCGGTTTACCCGCTCAGGTATTATAACGAATCAGGAGGACGATTCTTTCACTTCCGCTCCCGACTCCATAATCGCCAATTCAAGCGGTACTTCGGGGACCGGCGAGCGCGCGGTTTCAATCGAAGCCGCAATAACCCTGCGCAGAGTTTCCGAATTTATTTTTGACGCCGAATCCTTTGCCTGAAGCAGGAGGAACTCCCGGTCCATATCAGGCAAATCAGCAGCCAATTCTGCACCAAATTCCGGCGCGTAGCGCATGAGAAGAAGAATCCTTAGCCGCTGAAGCAGGAGCATGCAAAACACTCCCATGTCGGCATTCGCTCGTACGGCCTCGCCTACGGCGGAGAGCGCGTCTTCGGCTTCCCCTTTCGACAGACCGGAAATGACGCGCTGCACCAGCGCAATCTTGGGTGCGCCGGTAATTTCAATCACTTCCTCCAGGCTTACTTTTTTATCGGACGAAGAAGACGTTATCTTCTGCAGGGTCGACAAGGTATCCCGAAACGACCCGTCGCCCAAAAATGCAATGAGCTCGGCTGATGCGGGTTCCAATGCGAATCCTTCCGCCTTTGCGACTTTAACGACCATGCCGGCAAGAACTTTCTGAGTTGGTTTTTTGAACGTAAATACCTGGCAGCGCGACGCGATAGTTTCCGGCACTTTATCCAGCTCCGTCGTCGCGAGAATGAACGACACATGCGCGGGCGGTTCCTCCAAAAGTTTCAGGAAGGCGTTGAACGCTCCTTTCGAAAGCATGTGCACTTCGTCGATTATGTACACCTTGCGCTCGGATTCAAACGGCAAGGCCGCCGCTTCCTCCCTGAGCTGTCGGATATTATCGACGCCCGTGTAGGTCGCGGCGTCTATCTCTGCGATATCGGCGTTTTTTGCGCCTAATTCGCGCGCGAGTATGCGCGCAACAGACGTCTTTCCCGTACCGCGAGAACCGACGAATAGATACGCGTGCCCCGCATTCTTTTCGGAAAGCGCGCCTTTCAGAGCGGCGACGATATGGTCCTGGCCGAGGACTTCTTTAAAAGTCGATGGGCGGTATTTTTGATAGAGGGATGCGTCCGACACCCCTAGAGTATAGCAATTCTACTTACCGAGTAGAATGCGCTTGGCTTCAGCTTCGGCATCTTGCTGCTCGGCAGGCAAGCCGTCGTATCCTTGGCGGCCGTCCTCATGGTCTATGCCGACGGCGCGCACCTTCTTCTTTTTCGGATCAAGAACGAACCAATACAGATACCCGCTCGGTTTTTTGACGATAACCGCGGTGCCTTCCGCCGATTCAAAAGGAACGCCGATAGGCGCATTCAGCTTAAACGGCTCTCCTCCCGGCTCAGTCATACCTTTTTAAAGCGAAAGCGGGCGTTATTTCTTCCAGCCTCGGCAAGCCACTCGCGCGCGGTGCGGAGCGCAAGGCCCTTCTGTATGCCGTTTACATCGCGCAAGTCGTGTCCGGACTGAGCAAACATATCTCCCGGTGCCAGCGTCCCGTCAACTTCAAGATTGAATTCAAACATAGCCGTGGGTCCCTCAACCTCTATGCGGCGTGAACGCGAGCGAAACACAGCGGAAAACGCTTCGGTATTCATGTGGAAGTTATGCCATTTTCAGGCAGTATCCGCAAGTCATGCGATAAGCCCTGCCAATTTCATCGCGCGTATCATGCGCGTTACGCCGATGCCCCCGCCGCAGCGCGGAATGAATTTGCGTTTCAGGAATTCTTCCAGTTCTTTTTCTACCCGATCTTTGCCGAACTGCGCGTACAAGGTGTTCGCGTACATGCCGTTTGAAATCGTATGGAAGAGTTCATTCATCTCTTCCGGATTCGTACTGCGTTCAGCCGAGCCGACCGTCTCAATGCCGTACATGATGACGTCGATTTTCTTCGCGTACTCGCCGTCTTTCTTCATGTTCCAAAAGGGCGACGTGTACTGCGGGAAATTCTTCAGAAACGTTATCGGCGCGTAATCGTCCTTCATTTTCGCCTCTTCCTGCGCTTTTATTTCCTCGACTCCGTATTTTTTCGCCGCATCGACGTAATTCACTTCCTTAAAACTCGACGCATTGCCGAACCCCATCGCCTCGAGCATTTCCGTCTCGAGCTTCTGCAACTCCTCTATCCCGCCGTGCGTCTCGAACTCGAACATCGGAAATATAAGATTGTGGCGGCCCGCTATCGGATGCGCTTCGTTTCGGTAAGAGGTCGTAATGCAGTAGTAACCGGGCGCCTCGGGCTTTGTCAGAAGTTCGTACTCAAGCCACATCTGCCCCGTCTGCGGGAGCGGCCACACTTTGCCCGCGTAATTGAACGTGCCGATTGTGGTCGGATCTTCGCACGCAGCTAAAATCGACAGGCGGTGCTGGACGGGCGTTTCTAAAAAGCCTTTGCTTCTGAAAAAATTCCGCATCGCGGTTACCGCGGCGTCGTACTCTTTGGGCTCTATGAGGTCTATGTTCGGATGCATATTTTTTTGCGTTATGTGTAATGTTTGATAAACGAGGTAAAAAAAAGCCCCTCTAGAGGGGCTTTGATATCTTGTACTTCTGTAACTGCAAATTCCCGGGGCCTCCGATAGAGGTAACCTCCTTAAGGGCGGCAACGGGGTCCGGCACGGTCAAATCTGCGAGATGTTCCTTCACCTGCTGGTACGCATCCCTGAAGGGCATTCCTTTTTTAACGAGCTTATTCGCCTCTGAAGTCGCGAATAATTCGGGCGACAGCGATTTCATAAGGACTTCCTCCTTCGGCTTCACTGCCGCCATAACCAAAGCCATGATTTCGAGCGACCGGCGCGCGATGCCCATGCCTTTTATCAGCGGCTCCTTGGTGAGCTGGGTATCGCGGTTGTAACCGGAAATCGCTGCACGCGCCACTTCTTTCACCTGCGTCTGCAAAGAGACAATAACGCCGACGTTGCCGCGAACGATTTCAAAGACGTCCGGATTTCTCTTCTGCGGCATGATTGACGAGCCGGTCGTAAACTGGAGAGGCAAATCAAAGAAATTGAATTCGGGGGTCGTGAACCAGATCATTTCTGATGCAAGACGTCCCAAGGTCATGGTGATTTTTGTCAGAACCGAAAGGATGTAGGACTCGACGGGACCGCGCGAGTTGACCGCGTATAAGGAATTGACCTGGAGGCGTTCGAAACCGAGAAGCTTCGTGGTGAGCTCCCGGTCCAAGGGCAGGTTCACGCCGAAACCGGCGGCGGCGCCCAGCGGGTTTTGGTCATTCAGGCGGTAGGCGGACTCGAGAATCATGTGGTCGTTTATCAACTCTTCGAGATAGGCAGCCGCCCAGTGGCCAACAGACGAAGGCATAGCGCGGCGCGTGTGGGTGTAGCCGGGCATCGGAACGAATTCGTATTTTTTGGCCATTGCGAGGAACACTTTCTGAAGGCGTATCAATTCTTCGCTGATTTGCTTCAGTTTCTTTCTGGTGTAGAGGCGGGTTGCAACCAGAACCTGATCGTTGCGGCTTCTTCCCGTATGGATTTTCTTGCCCAAGGTGCCGAGCTTTTTAACCAGATAGTTTTCAATCGCAGTATGGCCGTCCTCGTCGGAGCGTTCGATGACGAACTTTCCTTTCTCATGCAAAGCGAGAATCTCGTTGAGACCCTTCGTCAGTTTCGCCAGTTCCGCTTTCGTTATGATTTTCGCCTTAAGGAGGGCCTGCGCGTGCGCCTTCGACGCCTCAATGTCGTACGGCAAAAGCCTCAAATCGAGAATGTAGTCGTTGCCGACGGTGTACTGCTCCGCAAGAGGATGGAGCTTGGTCGATTTAGTCTGCCAGAGTTTTGCCATGCGTTTGTACTTTATTTGTAATTGAGTAATGTATGTCCGTTTGAAGACGCAATCGCCACCAATTCGTCGAACTTGTAGAAGCGGCACGCCTCCATAAGAAAGCGCAGCTCAGTCCACATGTCGCCGTCGACGTACGGCTCGTAGAAATCGCATACGTTATCAACGCCGAGGCCCACCAGGACGCCCGCTTCAAGCATTTCAGGAACATTCGCAATCGAGTTGTGAACGGGCGCGGTTTTATCGTCCAATTGGCGCATGGACAAAGCCGCCGTCGGACACACCGCAACCGCGATTCCCAATTCAGCAAACCGTTTGTAAATCATTGCGCGGTATTCCTTAGGCTGAGCCGAGGTCGAAATTGCATGGACCGCGACCGTCCTGCCCTGATATCCGTGCCGCTCAACCGCATCCGCCAGTTTCTCCGAATCGCGTTCGTCGGGATTGTTTTCCTGATCGATGTGCACGTGAACCGGCTTGTCCAGCTTTTTCGCTATTTCAAAAAGTATATCTAGATTCTCTACATCGTTCGGGCGGTCTTTCGAGGGCAGCCCGCCCGCAATATCCGCCTTCGCGGTGATTTCTTCATAGAGGGCGCGCGCTGCGGGGTCAACTAATCCGCCTAGAGGCTGGGTAATTATCTTTACGTCGATTTTCCCCTTGTATTCGGCTTTTACTTTAACCGCGGCGTCTATCGCTTTATGCCCCACCGCGTCATACGCATCGACGAACGTGCAGGTCGCGGTCGCGCCTTGCGCGACAAGCATGTCCAGGCCGCGGCGGATGCGCGCCTCAACCTCTTCCTGAGATGAGTTCCGCTTGATGTCGTCCGACATCAGCCATTTCTGCTCCATATCCACCATCGACTTATCAAGCCCTTCTTTGGTGATGTAGTACGCCTTATCGAAGTGCGCGTGGCAGTTCGCGAAGCCGCCCTTCTCTTTAATGGCGGCGAGCATCTGCGTCTTCAAATCCCAAGGTGCGTTCGTCATACTTTTTGAGGATGTTCTTTTAAATACTTCGCACCATGACCGACTTCGGTGTTTATCGGCACGGTTGCCTTACAGAGTGGACATTCTTCTGCTGCGTACGTTTCCGCAGGTACTTCCGCAAGCCACGCAAGCGGCGCTCCCACCACCTCGCTTGTTATTTTTTTAGTATCGCGGTTTACGATAACGCACGCCTGTACCACGTTACCACCCGCGTCGCGTACTGGTTTGATGGCGCGGCCGACCGAAAGTCCGGTTGCCGTCGTATCCTCGATAACGAGCACGTTTTTACCAGCTACAACCTTATCGTAGCCACGTTTAAAAATCTGATTCTCTTCCTTATCCTTTTCGGTATACACAGACAGGACTTCCCTGCCAGTCGCCTTGGAAAGATAGTATGCGGTCCAGTGACCTAAAATAATGGCGCCCATTGCAGGCGCCGAAACGATATCAATATCCAAACTTTTGTTTTTCTCGGCAAATAACTCGCCGATACGGGCTGTTTCTGCAGGATGTACTAAAAGCGCGTCTTTATTTACGTAAATCGCCATGTGGCGACCTGACGTTCCGACAAAATGCCCCTCGAGGACGGCGCCAACTTTCTTTAGTATCTGTATTACTTCTTCCTGCATATAGGCCTGCTCTGCCGCGTTTTAAAAAAATACACCCGCCGTGGGTGTTTTTATTTTTTTAATAACCGCGGAGGTCATTAAAGCCTTAGTATAGGGGGTCTTCGTTCCGTTGTCAATCTATGCAAAGTAATTATCCACTATTCGTGCGACTTCCCCGGCGTCTTTCGCGTCCATGAGGCGTCCGCGCAGCTCTGCGGCGTTGTCGAAACCGTTTACGTAGGCTTTGTAGTGCTTCTTCATAAGCGCGAACGATTTGTGCGGTAAAAGCTCCTCAAAGAGTTTCGTATGCTCTACCATCACTTCAAGGCGTTTCTTGAGAGCCTGCCTATCGTTACTATATATAGTAGCAGTTGCTTCGGGCGGGAACGGCTCGGCAAAAAGCCATGGATTGCCGAATATCGCGCGCCCAAGCATGACGCCGTCCGCGCCGCTCTCTTCCGCGCGCTTTCTCGCGTCTGGAATGTCCGCCGCATCGCCGTTCCCGAGTATCAGAACCTCGGGCGCCAGCTCATCCCGGATTTGAACCGCCCGGGCGACCTTCTCCCACTGCGCGGGAACTAAAGACATCTCTTTCCGCGTGCGCGCATGAATCGTAAGCGCGGCGGGATGTGCGGACAAGAGATGCGGAACCCACGTCTCGAGTTCATTTTTGTTATAGCCGATTCTCGTCTTGACCGAGACGGGTAATCCCTTCGCGCCCTTCTTCGCCGCTTCTATGACTTCTTTCGCCAACTCGGGCGTTTTTATCATCGCTGCGCCTGCGCCCTGTTTCTCAATCGAACGGTCGGGGCATCCCATGTTGATATCAACACCGTCGAATCCGAGTTCGTTCGCCAGTGCGGCCGCCTTTTCCATCATTTCTGGCTTAGAAGAGAAAAACTGCGCGACAATCGGTCGCTCTGATTCCGAATACATCAAATCCGCAAGAAGCTTCTTTCTGCCCTCCTCAGGCGCGCGTACCAATCCGTCCGCCGAGACGAACTCAGTCCACATGGCGCCCATGACGCCGGGTTTTGAGTATTTCGCGATAATGCGCCGAAACGATGCGTCTGTAACATCCGCTAAGGGCGCCAAAACGAAAAACGGCTTTTTTAGATGTGCCCAAAATCCTCGACTCATGCCGAGAGCCTAGCACGGACGGCCGCTACTGTCCGCTTATTCGCCTTTAAATTTGACGTAGACTTTGTTGCCGTAACGGAAATCGGCGTATTCAAAATCAGACTTGCTTTTGAAATTCTGAGAGGCAAATACGGATGCGATGTTTTCCAAGGTCGCCTCGGTGTCTTCGGTCCTTACAAACTTCAGTTCGCCTCCTTCGGCAAACGCGAGCGTTACGTCGTTATTGGCGTCAATTGAAACTGTTTTCGGCGTACGCGAAGCGGTCTGAGCACTATCTTCGACGAACGCATGAAGCCCGTCAAAGTCGGGCAGCGTTGCGCCGATGCCCCCTTCCGCCCCTCCGGAATAGACGACGTATCCGTCGGAGTCCGCGGCGGGAGCAAACATAAATCCGTCTTTGTCCATATCGAAGCACTCGGTATCCGAGCACCAGACGGCTGCGGTCGCCCGTTCAGTCAGCATGACAAGAAGCGTATGCGGATCTTTTTGGGTGAGTTTTGTTTCAAGGACGACGGGAAACGCTTCCGCAATGCCGTCCGCTATCGCGCCGCGCGGCGCGACGAAAGAATTAGAATGCGGAATCAAAAATCCGTAGGAGCCGGAAAGCTTTTCTTGTACCAGTTGCTTCACCGCCTCCGCATCGGCGCGTTCGGCGCCGGAGACCGCCACGTCGGTCAGCTGAAAGTTAGAAAGGCGCGAGACAAAGAAGACGCCTACGAATACGAGAATGACCGCCAGAGTCGCGACCGAGAGCTTCATCCACATCGCCCGGCGCCTTCTGTCGCGAAGACGGAGACGGGGCTGGACGGGCTGAACTCTCTTTCTCACGATCCTATTATATCTTTGCCCATGAAGGGACGGAGCACGTTTGGCACAGCGATTGAACCGTCTTCCTGCTGGTAGTTCTCGATAATAGAAACGAGAATGCGGGGTGTCGCGACTGCGGTGTTATTTAACGAGTGCGCGTACTGCATCTTTCCTTCCGCGTCGCGGTAACGGATATTCAGGCGCCGTGTCTGGAAGTCATGGAAATAAGAAGCGGAGCTGATTTCGCGGTACGTCTCTTCGAGGGGCACCCATGCTTCGATATCGTACTTCTTCACTTGGCCGAGGCCGATATCCGCGCCGCAGTTTAAAACGGTGCGGTACGGAATGCCCAGAGATTCAACGAACTCTTCGGTGTTTCTCGTAAGCCACTCGTGCCACTTGACCGACTCTTCGTGGGAAGCCTGGCAGAGAATCACTTGTTCCCATTTGTAAAATTCGTGGACGCGAATCAGCCCCTTCACGTCCTTGCTGTAGGAACCCGCTTCGCGGCGGAAACAGGGGGAGAACGAAAGATATTTTTTCGGCATGTCCGACAATTCAAGCGTCTCGCCCATGTGATACCCCATCGTGGCGACTTCGGCCGTACCGGCGAGATAATCGCCGTCCTGCGTTTTATACAAATCCTCTTCGCCCTGCGGCACAAAACCCGTACCGAGAAAATTCACGCGGCGCGCCATCGAGGGAACAATCATCGGAGTAAAGCCTTTTTCGGTGAAAAACTTCTGCGCGTAATTCGTGACCGCCATAGAGAGGAGCGCGCCGTCTCCGGTTAGAAAATAGCCGCGGAAGCCCGAGACTTTCGCGCCGCGCTCGAAATCAACCATGCCGAGAGCGGTCATCAGTTCAATGTGGGACTTGGGCGTAAATGAAAACTTCGGCTTCTCGCCCCACGTCTTTACTTCCTGATTGTCGGCGTCCGATTTTCCGTCGGGAACGGAAGGATCCGGAATGTTCGGCACCTGAACCATGAGGGTCTGCCATTCGACCATCACGGTCTTCAATTCTTCTTCTTTTGCCGCCATTTCCTCTTTCAAGGCTTTCATGTCGCGGAGCATGGCATCGCGGTCTGCGGGTGAAGCCGAAGGAATTTTTGCGGACACTTCATTCTGCTTCGCGCGGAACGCCTCGACTTCGACAAGAAGTTTTCTGCGCAGGTCGTCTACGGAAACGAGACGGTCAAGATCAACCTCGACCAGTTTTTTCCCGGCGGCGGCTTTCACCAGTTCAAGGTTCTCCCTGATGAACTTGATGTCGAGCATACGGTGATACAGTGAATACTAGCATATGGCCGAAATAGAAGCCGTTCCCCTCTCGGGCGTTCTCTCTCCTCTTTCCGAAATCCCTCAGCCGCCCGCGCGTATGTTTGTGCGCGGCACTTTGCCGCCCCTCGGCACCAAACTTCTTACCGTCGTCGGAAGCCGCGCGATGAGCGGATACGGCAAGAACGCGTGCGAACACCTGATTGCCGGCCTTGCAGGCTTCCCCGTCTCTATCGTCTCCGGTCTTGCCTTGGGCATAGACGGCGTCGCGCACCGCGCAGCCTTATCCGCAGGCCTCCATACGATTGCAGTTCCCGGCTCGGGCCTCGACGACTCGGTCATGTATCCGCGCGCCCACGCGGGCCTTGCGCTTGAAATCATTAATAAAGGAGGGGCGCTTCTTTCTGAATTTGAACCCCTGTGGAAGCCGCGGCCGGAGTCATTCCCCCAGAGAAACCGCATTATGGCGGGTATGGCGCACGCGACTTTAATAATAGAAGCGGGAGAGAAATCAGGCACGTTGATTACCGCCCGCCTCGCAACCGAATATAACCGCGAACTCTTGGCGGTGCCCCATTCGATATTCGCAGACGGCGGCGCGGGCGGACACCTGTTCATGAAACTGGGCGCAGCACCCGTACGCACCGTCGCGGACATACTTTCCGCGCTTGGCATCGAAACCGAAGCACCGAGAGCGGCCTCCGCCTTGCTCAATGCAGAGGAGAAAATAATTATCGACATACTGAGAGAACCGATGCAGAAAGACGATCTTATTCGCGCATCAAAGCTTCGTGCGGGAGACGCGAACGTGCTTCTTTCATCGATGGAATTGCGCGGATTGATTGCGGAAACATACGGAGAAGTGCGTAAACTCATTTGACACGTTTCGGTTCGTAACGTACTACTGTCCGCATGAAGCTCGTCATCGTTGAGTCGCCCGCGAAGGCGAAGACGATAGAAAAATACCTCGGCAAGGACTATAAAGTTCTTGCGTCGGTCGGACATATCCGCGACCTCCCTAAGTCGAATAAAGATGCGGTAGACGTCGAAGGCGGATTCATCCCCCGCTACGTGACGGTGCCGGGAAAAGCGGAAGTCATACACAAAATAGAAGCCGCGGCGAAGAAAGCCGACGAGGTCCTTCTCGCGACCGACCCCGACCGCGAAGGCGAAGCTATCGCATGGCATGTCGCGGAAGCGGCCGGACTTAAAAAGGCGCGCCGGGTCGTTTTCAACGAAATTACCAAAGATGCGGTGATTGAGGCGATACAAAACCCGCGCGATGTCGATCAGAACCTGCGCCGCGCGCAGGAAGCCCGCCGCGTCCTCGACCGCCTCGTGGGTTACGACCTTTCCGGCCTTATCTGGAAAAAAGTGCGCTACGGACTCTCCGCGGGCCGCGTTCAATCTCCGGCCCTCCGGATTCTCTCCGAACGCGAGCGCGAAATCCGCGCCTTTGTTCCCGAGGAGTACTACGTAATTACCGCGGATTTGAAGACAAAAAAGGGCGCCTCTTTCACCGCGACCTGTACGGAGGAGCCGAAAACCGCGAAGGAAGCTGAAGATATAGTGGCAAAAGGCAAGACGGGTTCATGGAGCGTGTCCGAAGTGACTGAATCTCCCGTAAAAAGAAGCCCGAAAGCGCCGTTCACCACTTCGACTCTCCAGCAAGCGGCATCGACCCGTCTCGGTTTTTCGCCCTCGCGCACGATGCGCACCGCGCAGAAACTGTACGAAGCGGGCCATATTACCTATATGCGTACCGACTCGACCAATCTTGCGGCGGTTGCGGTTGCGGCACTTGCCGCGTACGTAAAGAAGGAATACGGAAACGACTACCACGAAGGCCGGATGTATAAGACGAAGAGCAAGAACGCGCAGGAAGCGCACGAAGCCGTGCGTCCGACGGACATGTTCAAAGCGCATGCGGGTTCAACCGATGAAGAAGAAAAATTGTACGCCCTCATACATGCGCGCACGGTCGCGAGCCAGATGAAAGACGCGGTTATGACGAGAACGAAAATAGTCGCAACGGCAGCCGGCATTCCCGACTTTACGGCAACGGGTTCTCAAATTGCGTTCGACGGCTGGCTCGCCGCGGATACGGCCGCGAAGGGCGAGGAAGTGGTGCTGCCAAACGTTTCCGAAGGCGAGTCTGTAACGGCGGAGTCGGTATCGGCGGAACAAAAATTCACGCAGCCGCCTCAGCGCTATACGGAAGCGGGCCTGGTTAAAGAACTGGAGAAGCGCGGCATCGGCCGTCCGTCTACCTACGCCTCTATTATCAAAACCCTTCTTGACCGCGAGTATGTAATTAAGGAGGGGCGCGCGCTGAAACCGACGACGACGGGCGAAGTGGTTTCGGAATTTCTCGAAAAAAACTTTGAAAAGTACGTGAGCGACTCGTTCACAGCGGAAATGGAGAATGAACTCGATCAGATTGCCGATGGAACTCGCGAATATTCGGAAACGCTGAAAGATTTTTACGGACCGTTCTCGAAAGACGTCGCCGCAAAAGAAAATATTGAAAAACTGACCACCTTGGGCGACGTGTCCGACCAATTCCCCTGTCCCCTATGCGGCGCAAAGATGGTGATGAAACTGTCGCGAACGGGCGTCTTCATGAGCTGCTCCCGCTTCCCCGAATGCAAGGGCTCGAGAACCGAGACCGGTGCCGAAATAAAAGACGGAGAGCCGATAGGTCTTCACCCGGATACGGGACACAAGATTTTCGTCAAAAACG
The DNA here is from genome assembly GCA_964477415.1 of uncultured Candidatus Saccharibacteria bacterium. GTDB lineage: Bacteria > Patescibacteriota > Minisyncoccia > Phycocordibacterales > Phycocordibacteraceae > Phycocordibacter. Next base: position 25,665 of record CAYZDT010000001.1, read on the forward strand.
GGCGTTTCGGGCCGTATCTTGAGATGGCGCCGGACGAGCCTGAAGAAAAGGCGGAAGGAAAAAAGAAAAAGGCGAAGAAGAAACCCGCCGGCAAACGCGCCTCGATTCCGCCCCACATAAATCCCGAAGCAATTACCATGGCTGAGGCGGTGAAGCTCCTTTCCGTGCCGAGGGAAACCGGCATGCATCCCGAATCAGGAAAACCCGTAACCGCGGGCGTAGGCCGTTTCGGTCCGTTCATCGTCCACGACGGCGACTTCAGATCGCTGAAGGGCGCGGACAACCCGTACGACATTACGCATGAGCGCGCCCTTGAGATACTCGCGGAACCCAAGAAAACGCGCGCGGGAGTCGCGATAGTGCGCGAAGTAGGCGAACATCCGAAGACGAAGAAGAAAATTTATCTCTATAAATCGAAGAGCGGATTCTTTTTGAAAAAAGGGTTCAAACGCGTGACCGTTCCCGAAGCCGAGGCGGACACAATTGACCCTAAGCGCGCCGTCGAACTTTTGAAAACGATTTAACCGGCGCGCC
>CAYZDT010000002.1:0-2374 GCA_964477415.1 uncultured Candidatus Saccharibacteria bacterium
TATATAAAAAAGTATTTCCTCCCTCTTACTTTCCTAAAGAATGAACTGATAAGTTTATTGAAAGATTGTGTTCGCCGACGGACAGCGCGATAACATCGACTGTCTCGAAAGACTCTGCAAAGCGCGCAACCCATCGGTGTACGAAACCCAAAACGGGACTTTTCTCGTCCAGAGTCTGCGTAATAAAAAGGAGTTTCATTATATGGAAGCGGCGGACACAGCGGATGCGAGCTCATTCGCGGCCGATTCCGCGACGGATTTGTCGCGCGCCTCGACCAGTATACGAATGACTGGTTCGGTGCCGGATGCCCTTAATACGATGCGTCCGCCTTCCCCTAATGCGCCTTCGATGCGCGCGACTTCGGCGGAGAGCGCAGGAACCTCCATCGGGTCAAATCGCTTCTCGACCCTCACCTTCTTCTGAATGCTCGGCAAAAGTGTTATCTCGTCCGCCAATTCTTTCAATGCCCTGCCTGAAGCGCGTACGGCGGAAAGAACCTGTATCGCCGCAATAATCCCGTCCCCTGTCGTTGTCTTATCTAGAACGATGATATGTCCCGAGGCTTCTCCGCCCAACATTCCGCCGTTTTTCTTCAGCATCTCAAGAACGTGTCTATCGCCGACCTTGGCGCGCATGAACTCAATCCCCTGTTTCTTCAGATACGCTCCCGCCCCGCCGTTACTCATCACGGTTCCGACGACGGGGCCCGAAAGCGTTCCTGCTTTCTTGCGGGCCGCCGCAAGAATGCAGACAAGCTTATCCCCGTCGACTATATTCCCTTCATGATCCGCCATAATCAGACGGTCGGCGTCGCCGTCCAAGGCGAGCCCCAAATCCGCACCGGTCTCGATAACGGTTTTCTGCATCAAGGACGGCGCGGTTGCGCCGCACTCCGCGTTTATGTTCTTTCCGTCGGGCTCGTCGGCAATAGAAACGACTTCAGCCCCTAACGCCTGAAAAACCTTCGGTGCGACTTTATACGCGGCGCCGTGTGCGGAATCAACAACGACTTTCATTCCTTTAAGAGAAAGGCCCGTAACGCTCTCCTCGCAGAATGTTTCGTAGGCGGCGCGCTCTTCGTCGACGCGGGTTGCGCGGCCCAGCTTTTCGGACGCGACGGTGACCGGCGGCTCTTCGAGGAGTTTCTCTATCGCCTCTTCTTCGGCATCCGAAAGCTTACCGCCGTCCGCGGTAAAAAATTTAATGCCGTTATCGGTGTACACGTTGTGGGATGCGCTGATGACGACGCCGAACGCACATTTCAGATGCCGCGCCATGTATGCGATTCCCGGAGTCGGCAAGGGACCGATCAAAGCGACGTCTACTCCCGCCGCAATGAAACCGGCTTCAAGCGCGGACTCGAACATATAGCCCGACAAACGCGTGTCTTTGCCAATTAAGACCGTACCGCCGTTTGGCGCCAGAACCCGCGCCGCGGCGTTTGCGAGCCTCAATGCGAAATCAGCCGTCAGAGGCGCTTTTCCTACTTCTCCGCGGACGCCGTCGGTTCCGAAATATGTTCGTTTTGAAGCCATAGCTGACTACTCTTTGGTACTGCCGTATACCCCTTCGAGTAACGCCGTATCTTTTCCGCTCATTCTGAGGAGCTTTTTATTTTTAGCTTCAAGCGCCTTCAAAACCGCAATCGCCTCTTTATCTTTCGGCAGCACTTTTTCATACATTTCGCGGAACGCGGCAAAATCTTTTATGAAACAATGCCCGCCAGCGCCGCGGCCTTTCTCCGATTCCATGTGGTCGTACTGGTGCACTGGCTGCATATGCGAAAAGCCGACGCGCGCATCCGCGCGCATATTCGCCGCCACGACCTCAAACCGCGCATCGACCGCGTTCGCGGCGTCATAGAGCATGTTCATAAAAACGACTTTCATATACAAAAAATTGTTCCCACCGTATTTCGTCATTTCAGCCTCGGACGCTTTGCAAATAGATTCATATTGCGCGGACGGGAGTATTTTCATGACGCGCGCGGCCGCTTTCTGAAACTCCGTATCGTCGTAAAAATCGCCCGGAATGCCGATGATGTTACGGTCCGGATAGTCGATGTCGTGTTTGACCGAAACCTCGCGCAGAAATTCCGGAACATGTAGAACGAGAATGTCGGGATTTTCTTTTTGTATCGAATCGGTCGTTCCCGGAAGCACAGTCGACTTTATGACGGCGATGTTGCCTTTTCCGACCAAGGGGACGACGCTTCTCAGAATCGAGTCGTCGAAGCCCTCAGGAGTCGTGGGGGTCGGCACCGCGATAAAAACGATGCCACACTTCCCGATTGCCGCCTTATTCTTTTTATATTTCGGCGTAACGTCGTAGCGGACAGTGGTAAAGCCGCGTTCCTCAAAATGGTCCGCGAGG
>CAYZDT010000002.1:2384-22772 GCA_964477415.1 uncultured Candidatus Saccharibacteria bacterium
AGGTGCTTTCCTATCCATCCTTGTCCGATAAATCCGAGCGTCATGTGAAGTCATGCTAACACGGGCGCATTTCAGCCGCAGGAATTCAAAGCCGCGGCGTATTTTGAAAGGTACGCGGTTTCGGAGACGGATAAACCCTCCGCAGTCTTACGGGCGGAGCCGCTAAGGCGCGAAGCGAGGACGGGTTCCGCCATGAGACGCGATGCCAAACCAGCAAACGACGCGGGGTCGGCGCGGGCGATAAGCGCGTCCTCCCCATCCCTGAATTCGCTCCCGATGAGGCCGGCGTCGGTTCCGATAATCGGAAGCCCCGAAAGCGCCGCCTCCATAGCCGCCATGCCATACCCCTCGTAACGGGACGCCTGCACGTACGCGCGCGCATGCGCATAGTACGGTGCGGGATCCTTCCAGCCTTCAAAATGAATCCGACTTGAGACGCCTAAAGAATGCGCCAGTTTCTCGAGGCGGCGGCGTTCGGGACCGTCTCCTAAAACGATAAGCTCCACATTCGGAAGAAGGGCGGCGGCTCGTATGAGAATATCGATGCGCTTTTCCTTCGTGAGCCGCGATACCGAAAGAAGCGAAAACGCGCCGCTACATGCGGCGGGCTTTTCGGAAGATGCGCGCGGAGGATCGACCCGAATCGGCAGCACAGAAACGGGCGCAGCAGTTTCTCTCCTCGCGCTTTTCGCAATCCGTTCGGATACGGCGCGAACGCAGGAAGCACGCTTTACGACGAATGCCGCGAGGAGGGATTCAAAAAACCTGCGCGAGGATTCCGAACGGTACGCGGTAGAAAAACAGTCGGTATGAAGCTGTATCTGGAGCGGAATACCGAATCGTCGTGCCGTCGAAAGCCCAATAAGGCCTAAGAAAAACGGATCCTGAGAAGTGAGCACTGAAACGCCCTTAGCGAGCGCGTGCGCTTCGGAAAGCGCGAGGAAAAAAGCGTGCGCCTTATTCGCGCCTCCGGCGGCAATAGCGCGTACGTTCTCCGTAAGACGCGCCTCTTTCCTCTGCCCAGCCCCGACAACGAGAATCCTGACCTCGTCCGCTATCGCGGCATAAGACGCCATGCGGCGCGCGGCAGACGAATCCGCTTCGAATATTTTCATATCAGTTGAAAGCATTAAAACCTTCATAGCCTTTTGAGAAGTTTTGCCGTCTCTTCGGCCATCCGCTCTTCTGAAAATTGCGCGACTTTCCGTTTGGCGGCGGCGACGATCTTCGCGCGCAATGTGGCGTCGCGGAGAAGGTTTGAAACGTACATGCGCATCTTTTCTCGCTCTCCGACGGAATAGAGATATCCATTCACCCCGTGGTCGATTACTTCGGGATTCCCGCCCGCCGCGGTCGCAACAACCGGTACGCCGACTGCCATAACTTCAAGAAGCTGGTGCGACAAGCCTTCGTAGCGGGAGTTCAGTACAAATACGTCCGCGGCGCGAATATAACGCAACAGAACGTCGCGTTCCAATTTTCCCGCGAATATCACGTCGTCCGAAAGTCCGAGAGACGCCGCCTGCGCTTCCAGGTCCGAAAGAAGCGGGCCGTCGCCGACGACGAGGAGTTTCGCGTCGGGAAACTCTTTACGCAGGTCGGGCATCGCCGCAATCAACCCGTCGAAACCTTTCCACGGCACAAGACGGCCGATTCCGATAATCAGCTTCCCTTGAAACTTAAGAAGCCCGCGCAAGACCGGTTTGTTGCCAGTGTTTTTCAGGCTCTCGACTCCGTTATATATAAGGACGGCGCGCTTCGGTTCGAGGTTCCACCGCTTTACGATGCCGAGCATATATTTCGAAGGTACGACAACGGCCCGCGCGCTTTTCACGACCAGCTGCTGCAGATAGCGCATCGCGGTCAAGGTAAAGTTCCACTCGCGGTCGTACAAAGGAAACCGCTCCAGAGGCTCCGTGACGCCGAAGCGCCGCGTTCCCTGCTCCCACACGTGGTCGCCCGGCACGCGCACCAGAAATTTTTTACGCAAAAAAAGATTCGCCGCCCAGGAAGGAACGCCGACCGAGACCGTGTCCTGCGCATAAATAACGTCCGCATCCTTGCCCTCCGCGAGAACCTGAAAGAAGAATGCGATATGCCTCACGACAGGCCAGTACTTTCTGACGCGCGAGAACGGAATGACCGAAACCGAATATCCTAAGACGGGCAGGCGCGTTTCAAGAAAACGCGTATACGTCGCGGGGCCGCCTATTTCCGGCGGATAGAGGCCCGTTGTGACGAGGACTTTCATATACGCGAAAAAACCTTATCTTTCATTTCGGACGCGATGCGGTTCCAGTCGTACCGCTCCATTACCAAAGCGCGCGCGGTGCGGACGACCGCGCCGACCTTCTCTCTGCGAGTCATAATATCCGTTACCGCGCGCGCAATATCTTCGGGCGAATCTTTGTCTACGGCCCAACCGGTCACGGGTTTATCGGGATTCCTGTTCTCATCGAAAAGAAAATCCGCAATTCCCCCTTCCTGCGTCGCGACGACCGGCACTCCCGCGGCCATCGCTTCTATAAACGAATTTCCCATGCCCTCCGAGCGCGACGCACGCACGAAAATATCCGAAGCCTTCAAATATGCCGGCAACTCTCCGTGCCCGATGTGTCCTTTCCATACGACGCGGTCTGTAACCCCCGCCTCAGCCGCGAGGCGCTTCAATTTTTCTTCGTCAGGCCCCGTTCCGAGAATCAGGGCGTGCACGTTTTCGGAAAGATGCGTCAGAGACAGAATCAAGTCGTCGACGGCGTTCTTATGGACCAGCCGTGATGAGGTTACGAGATACACGTCTCCCATTTTTTTGCCCAATTCGTCCTGAAGCTCGGTCACGTCAGAGGGGGTCGCGCCTTCAGAGAAGCGCGCGGTATCGACGCCGTTCGGTATGACTTCTATCGTCCCCTTCGCCCCCATGCGGCGCGCCCATGCGGCGAGAAAATTTGAAATAGGCTGCACGACCTCTGCCGATACGAATGCGCGCTTGAAGAAGGGCCAAAGAATCCGCATTCTCTTTTCTATATATTCGGGCGGGTCGCCCTCCTGAAGCGTCAGTACAAGCTTGACCTTTGGATACAGAAGCGTAAACAGGGACGCGGGCACTCCCGCGGCGTGCGCCATCATCGCCCATGCGCCGTCGAATCCGTGTTTCTTGTGAAGCTCGAGCGCTTTCCACGCCGCACCAAATTGGTAGAGGATTTTATTCAAGTGAAGCGGCCACTTCCGCAAGTCCGCCATCGTGGGATTCTCCGCGGTCAATCCGATGCGATGCACGGTAACGTTCCCGATTTTTTCCTCTTTCGGGAGCGAAGAATCGAACCGGTTCGTGACCATGTGAAACTCATACTCCGAAGCGGGCACGCGATCGGTTATTTCCTTAATCGCAACCTCGGCTCCGCCGATGTGTTTCGGGAAATACGCCAAAGAAAATATGAGTATCTTTTTCATGGGTGGAGGCTCTTCCTGATTATATCCGCGTACGCGTATCTGAGGGCGTTTGCAAACGCATCCCCTTCTCCGAGGGTGTTTCTCGGCAAGGCCTCTCCGCCCGCGCGCATAGCGTCTTTTTCCTGCGCCCCCTCGGTACCGTACACCTGATCGGCGGAAGAAAGCATAACGGAAAGGAGCGCTTTGTGGACGGGCGGCAGTTCTGAAAGACTGTGATCGGCCAAAGTAATCAGAAGCGGCGCGCGAACCAATGTCTTAAAAGCAACTCCAGCCAAAGACGCGTAACTTGCCATCAAAGACCACGTAAAAAGATACTTCCCTTTCCGCCACAGAGAAAGCGCCGCAAAGGGACCGAGGACGGGCAGGAGATATTTATCAAAGGGTATTCCAAAACCGACTTCGTGAAGCGTGATGTTCGGCGCGGGGGCTGTCCCTCCCTTCCGGCTGAAGCGCGCCGTCACGACGTCGAACTCGACCGAAGGGAGCGCGCGCGCCAATTCGGCAAACGCTTCTTCCGCAAGTCCTGCAATCGGATGCATCGTCGTTGAAAAAACCAGAACGCGTTTTTCGCGCGACTGTGCGCGGGCAACGCGTTTCTTATACGCCTCTATATATTCGGTAAGATTTCGGCGTGCCGACCAGCCTAAGGATTCCGTCTTTGAGGTGTCCAACGAAGACGTCATGCGGTTTCCCGCGCGCTCGGGAAACATCACTATGTCGTCGCCGAACCCGAACAGGGACGCAACGCCGAATATCGGAAACGCTTTCGCATTTCCGAGCCCGTATTCGTCCCCGCGCCCTTTCTCGCCTACAAGAACCAGCGCATCGACGATATCGTCGACATGAGTGAAGTTTCTCTCTTGAGTTCCGGGTGAAACAACGGCGCACGGAGCGCCCGACTCGTACATGCGCTTGAACTGTTCGATGACGGTGCCGTAGACACCCGAACGCTCGCGCGGGCCGTAGACGTTATAAAAATACGTAATTGCGTACGGCAAATGCTCGCGGTCCCCGGTTTCTTTTACCAGCTCGGAATTCGCCGCCTTTGTCGCGGCGTACGGCGACGCGTACCGCGCCTTCCCGTCGTCGCCGAATTTCGTTGACGAACCCGCATAGACGAGTTTGCATTTCTTCTCTTTCCAAAAAGCGACAACGCCTGCGGTGCCCCGGGTATTCAAATCCTCGACGATGTCGGGCTCCAAGATGCTCTGTTCAACTCTCGCGTATTCGCCTAAGTGGTATATGAGGTCGGGCGTTTCGGGAACGTGGCGTGCGATGTCTTTCGTATGCCCTTCGCGGTATTCGACGCCCGCGACATGATTATCCCGCGTGCCCGTAAAATAATTGTCCAGAGATATGACTCGATGCCCGAGAGCGGCAAGCCGCTCGCAGAGGTGCGAACCGATAAAGCCGGCTCCGCCGGTCACGAGTATAGTCTTTTTATGCATAGAGGCGCCTGCTTCCATAGAGAACCCGCCTTATTGGGGCGGGGTTACGTAGAGCATTTTCTTCAATTCGTCCTCGGAAACTTCCCGCGGCTCCGAAGACGCGTCGGCTTTCGGAACGGGTGCAGCGGGAGCGGGGTTTGCAGGCTTCGGGGCCGCCGCACCCCCCGGCGCCGCTCCGGCGGCGTTTTTGGCGAAAATAGAACGGAACGTGCTTGAAAACGCCTTCGGGTCCGCAGGATTCGCCGAAGGCGGCGGAGCGAAACGTTTTTCAAACGCGCGGTCGACCGTGCTTCTGGGAGTGCCGAACCTGCGACGCGCATCGACCTGAATGTCGTGATACGACACGCTCTTCCTCTCGGGTAAAGGAAGTTGACGCGCAAAAAACGGACGAGACCGCACCCCGTCAATCGTCAGAATGACCGCCAATTCTCCCGCTTCAAGTTTTTCAAAATCCTCGGCTCCCGCATACGGATAAAAAATCTTTTCGGCGGCCGCCGCATCCGGCAGTACGCCGGAGAAAACGAGAACGGCGCCGGATTGCATCAATACTTTCTCGCGCAATTCTTTATCCTCGTCATGAAACAAAGAATCGCCGATTGCGAAAGAAAGAATCCTTTCGGGCAAAAGTATATCCAAATCCGCCTCCGCCAACGTGCGCAGGGACTCATAGAGGTAGACGCACGCTGGGGTTCCCGTCTCCGCGGAAAGCGCGCGCGCCGTGTAGAGAAGCATCCGTGACAGGGGCGCTATTCTCGTCGGAAACATGCGTATACGCGACAAATCGAGGACGACTATCGCTCCGTCCGCGAGCGAGCGGAGAGAAAATTTAGATTCGGTCTGTCCGAGAATATTCCGCATCAGCGTATCTTTCGCGAGATACCTGCCGTTTTGCGTTATCCGCTCGACCGATTCCGGGTCTTCGGAAAGCATGCGGTCGAACTCAGCGCGTTCGGGAGTACCCGCGGGAAGTACGGCGTTCCGCGCGCGTTCATCCGCAACCAGCTCATACAAGAGAAGCGCCGTTGCCTTTTCGTCTTTCAGCATTCTCTTCGCCGCGAAATCGACGAGTGCGGATTCAGGCATGCGGTACACCGCAAGCAAAGCGTCGGTCAAAAGAGGGAGCGCGCGTTCTTCGGGAATAATGCGGAAGTCGGCGAGCGGATTCCATGAGAACGGATACTCCCCGTCTGAAGGATCGAGATAAATAAGGCGCTGGCGTTCCTCCGGCGAAAGGCGCTCCAGAAGAAGCGAGGTTACGTTTCCCGCCGCGTCTATGACCACGGTTCCCGCGCCGCGCGCAATATCGCCGAGTGCCATTGATGCAAGAAATCCGCTCCGCCCCGGTCCGCGCGAACCGATTAAAGAAAGGTGCGTGGTGCGGTCTGCATCTTTTATGCCGAAACGAACCTGTCTTCCTTTGAGCGTTGTTTCCGCGATATGGGTTATGCCTCCGCCCCAAGCCATACGGCGCAGTGTACCGCCGAAACGTATCGGTTTCTAGCCGTGTTTTACGGCCTATTTATTGGTATTGGATAAAACTTGGGATAGGTTGTAATTCAAGTACGTCCGCAGGAGTGAGGAGGCGCGTGGAGGGCGGTTTGAGATCGTTTTTGTAGAAGATTTTGAATCCGGTGAACTGCACGGGCTCGCTGGCGACCACCGTGTTATAGGTGTTTATTTTTTTCGCGCCGAATCCCCATCCGTCCATGTCCATGACTATCTGCACCTCGGGAAGAGGCGTGATGCGCGAGTATCCGGTCACCATGTCTTCGGTGAAGCGGTGCACGACCAATACTTTCGGCGGCAAGTCGTTTTCTTTGACCAGCTTCGCAAGATAATTTGCAGCAAAATTTATATCGGCGGCGCTGAAGGAGCCGATGACGCGTCCCGGAGGCGTGCCGTTATGCATCGCAAATTCAGGATCGATTGCCAGGTGTACGTTCGGTTTTTTCAGATACTCTTCGTATATCGGCAACTCCGTCTGCAGATTTGAAAGTCCGACCTGTACGTCAAGAATCACAATGCCTTCGACCTCTTCCGCCATCGAGAGCGCGATATCAATCTGCGAGTCGGGCATCCTCAGCCGGTACTTGCCGTCTTTGCCGGCCGAGCCTTGCGCGGTAATCACGATGTAGTCGATTGCGGGAACGACGGGGGTCGACGGATCCGCCGCTTCCCACTCGGCAACTGCAGCTTTCAATTTCTCAATCACGGTTTCGCGCGGATATTCGCCGAGGACGCCCATGCCTTTTGAATAAAAGTTTCCGTAGTACGCGATGATGCGGTTAAACGGCAAGAGAGCGCCTGCCAAAGGATACGGCGCTTCAACCGGCCACGGTTTCCCCGGAATATGAACCGAAGTGGTCGCGGTTGAAACCGCGAGCGCCGTAACCGGAGTGGTCGATGCATCCGCAGGCTTGGGATAGTTCGCCAAAGCGAGCATGCGATTGTTGTAATCGGTTTTGTTCAGTACCGGCTTCGGCGGAACCGCGGGCAATAAATCCGCGGCCGCTATGTGCAATTCCGAAGGGAAGAAATACAAAACGCCGCCCGCAAAAAGGATTGCGGCGGCGAGAAAACCTGCGAGAGGCAGGAAATACTTATACGGTCTGTGTTTCTTTGTATGCCGCGCCATTTTCCGCATATGCGTCAGTCGAATGTTCCGATGCGAGCGCGCGCTTGAGCCAGATGCGCTCTTGGCGCACCAAAAAGCCGAGAGCCATGATGCCGAGTCCGATCAAGGCGGCGAGCGCCATTTTTACTCCCGCGGGAAAGCCGGTGAACGGAAGAAATAGCGAGAGAAAACCGAGAACGATGATGGCTGCGGCTTTAGACATATCGAAAGTGTATCAGGGGGCGATAACTACCACAAACTCGCCCTTCCCGGAGATATCCCCGTTTTTGAAGCGCGCGAGAATTTCCTCGGCCGAGCCCGCCGCTATTTCTTCATAGAGCTTTGTCAATTCGCGCGCGAGTATAATCCGGCGTGCAGGGATACGCTCCGCAAGTTCCTCCAGAAGTTTTTCCATCCGATGCGGCGATTCATACAGAACGACCGCCGTTTTCGAGGCGGCCGCCTCGTCCAAAAACTTCTGTCTCCCCTTCTTGTGAGGCGGAAAACCTAAGAAAAGAAAATGATCGTCGGTAAGGCCCGAGACCGAGAGGGCGGCCGCGGCGGCGGAGACGCCCGGAATCGGCACGATGCTTTTTTCGCCGCATGCTTCGCGGATGTAGGAGACAAGAAACGCGCCGGGGTCCGATATGGCGGGAGTACCGGCGTCCGACACGAGCGCAATATTCTCGCCTGCGTCTATTCTCCGTGCGACTTCGGCCGCCTTCGCGCGCTCCGTCACTGCGTCGAGCCTGAAGAGCGGTTTTTTAATCGAGTAGCGCGCCATCAATTTCGATGTGACCCGCGTGTCTTCGCAATACACGGCGTCGACGGATTTCAGCGTCTCCAACGCGCGAAGCGTGATGTCTGAGAGATTGCCGATGGGCGTTGCGACAACGAACAGCGTTCCGGTGTTCATGCAATCAGATTATCCGCGACCTTATAAATGTCGCCCGCGCCTATCGTCATAACGAGGTCGGCGGGTCCCGTCGATTCGCGCAGGCGTTTTTCTATGGCGTCAAACGAAGGCAGGGCTTCAACATTCGGGTTCGAGGCGCGTATCGCCTCGGCCAAAGCTTCAGACGTAACGCCCTCAATCGGTTCTTCGCGCGCGGGATAAATGGGAACGAGAATCACGCGGTCGGCTTTTGAAAGTTCTTCGACGAACCCTTTGAATAAATCGCGCGTGCGGCTGTATAAATGCGGATGGAATACGAGCGTTATTTTTTTCTCCGGGAACTTCGCGCGAAGCGCCGCAAGCGTTTCGCGTATCGCGGTCGGGTGATGCGCGTAATCGTCATACACCAATGCGCCGGATGCGGCCTCCCCTTTCCGTTCAAATCTGCGCCACGTTCCTTTGAAATCCGCCGCCGACTTTTGAAGGCGCGCGACGGGAATATCGGGAAACAAGGCGCGGACCGCCGCAATGGCGGCGCGGGCGTTCATTTGATTGAATGCGCCCGGAAGATGAAGCTCGGGCGCTTCTTCCTTCGAGTAATCGACGACGCGGGCGAAAGATTGTTCGGCTACGGAACGCGAACTGGAGTCCGACAGATTCACGACAAGCGCGCCCGATTCGGGCAGTCGTGCAACGGCTTTTCCGAACATATCCTGCATCGCGGAAAGCGACGGAAACCAGTCGGTATGATCCCACTCGACGTTCGTAAGTACGAGAATCGTCGGCGATAACTTCAACACGTGGTCGCGATACTCGCACCCTTCAACGACGAACAGATTCGGGTCGCCTGCGAGAAAATTGGAACCGAACTCGGGAACGATGGAGCCGACGATGGCGGTCGGATTCTTGCCGGCGTCTTTCAGTATCTTTGCAACGAGCGCGGTCGTCGTCGTCTTGCCGTGCGTTCCCGTAACCGCAATCACCGTCTTTCCGCGGGTCGCCTCGCCTAACGCCTCGAAATACGAAATCTGGCGCAATCCCGATTCTTTGGCGCGTACGCGCTCGGGATTATCCGCCCATACCGCGTCCGAATACACGACCACATCAGCATTCGCGGGCACGTTCGCCGCATCCTGCGGCACTGAAACCGCAATTCCTTTTTTCTTTAAAAGTTCGGTCGTGGGCGAATCTTCGCGGTCGGAACCCGTTACCGTATGGCCCTCAAGAAGGTAGAGCTGGGCAAGCGCGCTCATCCCTATTCCCCCGACTCCTATCATGTGGATGTTCATACCGCGAGAAAATTATCCATCATGCGGTCGAAGTTCGCTTTCACCGCGGCATCGGCTTTGAACGTCTCGTCCATAAGCTTTTCCTCAGCGGGCGGATACGGCCCGTCAATCCATTTTTTGTTCGCCTCGTACAAATGCGAGAGCGTGTACGGCGTGTATTCAAGATGAAATTGAACGCCGAACGTGCGCGCGCCGTATGCAAACGCCTGATTCCGGCATTCTTCCCCTTCGGCCAAAAGCTTAGCGCCCTCGGGCACATCGAACGTGTCGCCGTGAAGCTGCACGACCGGAAACCTTTTTTCAAAACCCGCAAACAATGCGCTCGATGCGCCTTCTGCAGTAAGCGTCACTTTCCGTACGCCCATTTCGGCTTTCGGGCCGCCCTTATCCGCCATCGGATACACCGCGGCGCCGAGCGCGTGCGCGATAAGCTGGGCGCCGAGGCATATGCCTAAGACGGGGACGCCTGAACGGTCGGCCGCGCGTATAAATTCCACTTCGTCGTTTTTTGAGGGAAAATCTTCGTCCACGTCCATCGAACCGCCGAGGATGACGGCTGCGTCAAACCGCTTCGGGTCGGGCATCTGATACGGCTCCCAGAGCCTTAAAACGGTGAGCGTTATCCCCCGCTCCAGCGCATACAGGTTCAAGCGGCTCGGGTGTTCGCGGAATTCGTGCTGTAAAACCAATACGTTCTTCATCCTCTACCGAGTATACCCCTCATCCCAACGTCGCGCGACGCGCCTCTATTTCTTCGCCGAAAAACAGCTTCGTCTCTTCGGAAAAGCGCGGCGTCGCATCCGTCGTATAAAACACCGCGCTGCCCTCGCGCGACAGTTTCGCCTCCAAATCCGCATGGCGCGAAAGATACTCCGCAAGTTTCTCCGAGACGATTTCGCTCTCGCACACAACCTTCACCGCGCCGCCCGCAATGCGTTCAATCTGCGGGAGCATGTGTTCATAGTGCGTGCATCCCAAGATAAGCGTATCGATTCCTTTTTCAAGAAGCGGTTCTATGTACTGTTTCAAGGCGGCGTCGGCCGCGCCGGTCTTATGTTCCCCCGCCTCTACCAAGGGCACCAGAAGCGGGGCCGCTTGCTGGAATATGTTTCTCTCGGGCGCGATTTTTTTAAGTTCCGTCGGGAACGTTTCGGAACGCACGGTCGCCTCGGTCGCGATAACGCCTATGTTCTGATGCGAAGGGTCGGCAACGACGTATTCAAGGGTCGGCACGATGACGCCTAAGACCCGCTTTTCGGGACCGTACTTTTCATGAAGATACGTCTGCTGGATTGTGCGCAAGGCTTCCGCGGAAACGGTGTTGCAGGCGAATAAAATCAGTTCGCACCCTTCGGCAAAAAGAAAATCAACCGCCTGCTTTGCGTATGCAAGGATTTCTTCCGCGCTCCTGCCGCCGTACGGCGCGCGCGCCGTATCGCCCAAATAGACGTAGTCGTACTGCGGCAGTCTTCTCCTGACCGCCTTCAGAATCGTAAGGCCGCCGAGGCCCGAATCGAATACGCCGATAGGGGTTTTAGCGCTCATGAGCAAGTTTTGTAAAAAGCGCGGCAAAACGGTCGCCGCGGTCGAATTCGTTTTTAAACATGCCGAAGGAGGCGAACGCAGGGCTCAAAAGAATACTGTCCCCCGCCGAAGCGGCTTCGCGCGCCGCCGTAAACGCCTCGTCCAATGAATCGAACGTCGGAGCGTCTTTAAAAACATCGGGAAAATCTTGGACTAGTTTTTCCGTCCCGTTTCCCGAAAGCAGAATTACTTTTTTCGTATACGCGGGAATCAATGACGCCAATTCGGACATATCAAGCCCCTTGTCGGCGCCGCCCATAATAAGAACGATGTTGCCCGCGGGAACGGCGCGAAGAGCGGCAACGGTCGCCTCCGGCGTCGTTGCCGTCGTATCGTTATATACTTCGACGCCCGACAAAAGTCCCAAAGGTTCCAAGCGCCCCGCAACGCCGGAGAATTCCGCGACCGCGTCTTGTATATCATCATCCGCGATCCCAAGAGCGCGCGCCGCCTCAATCGCGCACGCGGCGTTCAAAAGGTTGTGCGCTCCGGGAATCCGTATCTTCCAATGGTCGGGGAAATGCGCGGGATTGGCGACAACGACATGCGCGCGGATATCGGGTCCGTACGCGTTCAGAACCGTATCGACGACCGGCAATCCCAACACCAGCGTATCGCCCGTTTTCTGGTGTAAAAATATCTGCGCCTTGTCGTCGAGGTACGAATCCATATCAGGGTAATAATTCATGTGGTCGGCGTACAAGGTAGTGAACACCGCAACGGACGGGCTCAATTTCGCATCGCGAAGGCCCTGACACTGCCACGAATCAAGCTCGAGAACCGCAATTGTGTCTTCCCTGACTTCAGGCAAAAGCGCCAGCGTCGAGACGCCGCGCACATTACCTCCCAAGAGCACTTCTTTCCCTGCGTGCTTTACGATTGCATATAAAAGGTGCGTGACGGTCGATTTGCCTCGGGTTCCCGTGACGCCCGCGGAGCGCACGCCTGAAAGTTCCAAAAACCACGACGTGCTCATCTTTACGGGGATGCCGTTTTTTTCGGCTTCCGTGATATACGGCGAGTCTGCAGGCACGCCCGCAGCCTTGAGAATGTAATCGCGTTCGGAAAAATCGGCGAGGTCGTGCCCGCCTAAGCGGTACGTAATATTCGGGAACGTTTTCAAAATCTCCAAGGAAGCCGAGAGTTCTTCCGCGCTCTTCAAATCGGTCACGATAAGCTCCGCGCCCATCTCGGCAAGAAACTTCGCGTCCCCCACGCCGCGGCCCAAGGTGCCAAGTCCCATGACGGTTATCTTTTTCCCCATGAACGCCTGTCCGTAGTCCTGCATGGGCGCATTGTAACGTAAGGCGAAACGTACCGTACAATTGAAGAAAACGCCTGTATGGACAGCATATTTACCGAGCTTGCAATCATACTCGCCCTCGCGTGCGCCTACGGCCTTCTGACCCTGAAGCTCCGGCTGCCCTTGGTCGTCGCGTACCTCTTGGCCGGCGTCACGCTCTCCTTCTTCAATTCCGCAAACGCCTCCGTCCTCGCCGAACTTCCCGAAATCGGCATCGCCCTCGTCTTGTTCCTGGTGGGCATGGAGCTCAACTTGGGAGAAATACGCTCGTTGGGAAAACCGATTGTGTTCGCGACGCTGATACAAATCGCCCTCTCCTCCGTCGTCGGCTACTGGATTGCGTCCCACTTCGGCTTCACGGGCATTGAAGGCATTCTCGTAGGATTCGCGCTCGCCTTCTCCTCGACGGTCGTCATCATCAAAACGCTCCTTGAAAAGAGGGACCTCGCCTCCCTCTACGGCAAACTCTCGGTCGGTATTCTTTTGGTCGAAGACCTCGTCGCAATCCTCCTCATGACGACCGTCACGACGGGCCTTTTTGATACGGGCTTTGCGATGAGTGATGCGCTGCCCCTTGCGCTCTTTTTGGCGAAGGCGCTCGGCTTGGTCGCTTTGGCGTTTCTCGCGTCGCGCTTCGTCATGGACCGCGTCTTCGATATCTGCGCGCGCTCTACCGAACTTCTGTTTCTTGCGGCAATCACGTGGTGTTTCGTGTTTACCTCTTTGGCGGTGATATCCGGCTTCTCCGTCGTCATCGGCGCGTTTATCGCAGGCATCGGTCTTGCCACTTCGCCGTACGAAATAGAAATACAGGGCAAGGTGAAGCCGCTTCGGGATTTCTTCGTCGCGTTGTTTTTCGTCTATGTGGGTTCCCAAGTCGACGTCGGCTATATCATCGACGCGTGGCCCGTGACCTTGGCGTTCGCGGCAATCGCTCTGTTCATAAAACCCGTGGTGTATCTCACCGGTCTGTCGTTCTTCGGCTTCCGCAAGCACACCCTGTTCCAGACGGGACTCAATATGACGCAGGTGTCCGAATTCTCGCTCATTATTCTTCTCTTAGGCGTCGAGTACGGCGTCGTTTCCCCCGCCGCGCTTTCGGTCGTTGCGGGCGCGTCGGTTATTTCAATCATGGTCTCGTCGATTATGATTGCGAACTCAGACCGGCTGTATAGAATCGCGCGCCCCTTTGTGGCGTTTCTTCAGCGCGAGAGAACGACCGACATCCCCGCATCGGACGGCGGAGCCGCGCTCATTGATCACGTGGTTATTATCGGCGCGGACCGCGTGGGGCACGCGGTCGTTGAACACCTGAAATCGCGCAACATTCCTCTGTTAGTTTTGGACTACAACCCTGAAATCATCAAAGGCCTCCGCGCCGAAGGCATTCGTGCGATATACGGCGATTTGTCCGACCCCGACATCATCGAACACTTAGAGCTGGAAAAGGCGAAGCTGGTCATCTCAACCGCATCGGGTCTGATTGATAATGAGACGTTGCTGGAGGCCGTAAAACGAAAAGGCGCGGCTGCGCAAATCGTGGTGCGCGCGACCGAGCCCGAACATGAGGCGATATACAAGGAGATGGGCGCGGACTATGTCATCCTCCCCGAACGCGTGTCGGGAGATTATCTGGTGTGGAAATTGAAAAACGAATGGCCGAACGTAACGTTCGGCCAGCCGCCGGTCTTGCGGATTTAATACCGCGCTTAGTCGATCTCGAACAACTCCGAGAGCGACTCGTCGGTCTGAATGCGGCGGATTGCGTCGCCGAATATATCGCCGACCGAAATGACTTCGACTTTTGAAGAAAGCGGTCGTTCGGGGCTTATCGTATCCGTAATGAAAACTTTCTCCACGGGCGCGCTGTCGATGCGCTCTTTCGCGGGTCCTGAAAGGACGCCGTGGGTCGCCGCGGCGTAGACTTCCGTCGCGCCTGAGGCTTTCAAAAGCTCGGACGCTTTCGCCAACGTGCCGCAGGTATCGAGCATGTCGTCTATTATCAAAGCGACTTTGCCCTGTACGTCGCCCGCGAGGCGCACCTTCGCGACCTGATTCGGAAGTTCCCTCTCTTTGTGGATGATTGCCAAATCCGCGTTCTGCATCATGCGCTTCGCGTACGATTGCGCGCGGGCCGCTCCCCCGACGTCGGGAGAGACGACCACGAGGCGGTCTTCCTCCAACGGTTTCTTGAAAAATTCGCGGAAGTGCTTGATGAAGACGGGGCGGGCATAGAGGTAATCGACGTTCGTATCGCGGAAGAATCCGCCGATGGAATCCGTATGCAAGTCCATCGTGAGCATGTGGTCGGTGCCCAATTCGTCCAGTATCATCGCGAACGTGCGCGCCGCAATCGCTTCGCGGGGCTTCGACTTTCTTTCCTGGCGGGCGTAGCCGAAGTACGGAATGACGGCAGTCACCTCTTTTGCGGACGCGCCGCGGGCGGCATCCAAAGCGAGAAAGAGCCGCGTCCAGTTTTCAGCAGGCGGATTCGTGGACTGAATAAGGTAGACGTTTCTGCCGCGGATGTTTTCCTCGAACTGTACGTACTGCTCGCCGTCGGAGAAGGTCTTTAATTTCACCTTGCCTAACGGAACGCCGACCTTGGCGGCGATTTTTTGAGCGAGGGCGTCGTTGCCGCCGAGGCTGAAAATAGCTATATCCATGCGCGGATTATAGCGCGGAGCGCGCGAAAAGAAAGTTCTAGGCCTCCCGCAGGTATCCCCAGTTATGGAGTTTGTCCGAATCTTCCGCCCAGCGGTCGCCGATATCGGTTCTGTAGAACATATTCGGAATGAGTATGTTCTGTACCCTGCTATAGGCCTGCGCCTGCGCCTGCTTCATGGTCTGCCCGGTGCCGACGACGATTGCCGCAATGCCCATATATCCCGCGAGAATCCACTCGCCATTGACGCTCTTCAAATCGCCGAGGTGAATGCCTTCTCTCGTCGCCTTTTTAAAGACGACCGCGGTGTCTTTGGAACTCTGCTCGAAAAGTTTCTTATCTTCGTACGGAAACGGCGGCGCCGCGAGAAGTACCCCGACTTGGAAGCCTTTCTTGGTCTTCAGTTCAAAATCGATTCCCGCGGCGAGGTTGTAGACGAACTCGCCCGCAGGCATGTTGATGCCCTCAAGCTGTATCTGAATCGTGGGATACCCGATGCGGGCGGTAAATTCCAAGGGATAAATGCCGTTATTGTTGACGATGCAGTTCAGGTCGATATAGCCCACGTAATTCTCTTCCGCGAGTTTCTCCTCGAACTTCTTCAGAGTCAGGTTGAAAATCTTGTTCGGCGAGCTCCAAAACATCGACGTACCCATCTCTCCCGTCGGCGGGCCCACCTCGCCCGGAAACAGTTTCTTGTGCTCAAAGTTGATATTGACGGGCGTAATGAATTTCTTGCCGTTAAAAAACGCGCCGACCCCGACTTCGACGCCCGTCACTTTCTTCTGAAGCTGGAACACTTTAATTTTCGACGCCCACACGCGCTTATACGTTTCAAGCATGCGGATGATGTCGCTGCCGTCCTCTTCCTGCCCGACGAACAACAGCTGCTTATAGTTTTGCGCCTGTCCCGACGGCTTGATGACGTATGCCGCGGGATTGTCGCGCACGTATGCGGTCGCCTCGTCGAAATCGGTAAACGTTTTGTAGGAAAGAATCGGCACGCCGCGGGCTTTCATTTCGTCCTGTCCGAACGAACGGTCGTCCTCGAGCTTATCCGTATACGGCGTTCCGCCGAATACCAGTTTCCCTTTGTCCCTCAGGCGTTTCGCATGCGTACCCATGCCTTCGACGTCGTCAAAGACGATGACGTCCGCCCACTCCACTTCCGCCTCCCACCGCTTCACCACTTCGAAAAAACCGTCGCCGATTCCCTCGTCCGCGTATTTAATCCAATACTTTACTTCGTGTCCCTCGCGCGATACCTGCCACGCCAAGTCCAAGGAGAGTCCGATAAACGAAACAAAAAGAAATTTTTTCTTCCCGATGCCGGAAGCTTCAACCGATGCTTTGTCTCCGTTCATTCCTGTATACGCGAATACTACTACGTCCGAAGCCTATGCGGGCTTCACCGTGAAGTAGCAGGTGGAATATGTGGACACGGGTCCGAACTTCTTTTTAAAGAGAAGCAAAGGCTCGTCGCTTCCTCCAAGGTTCGCGAACGCGTACCCTGCATTCTTTATATAGTCGAGACTCGCAAGCATCAGCATCTCGCCGAGGCCCCAATGCGCGTAGGTGTGGAGCGCCAAGGAGTGGTAGTAGCCGTCTGAGTTGGGTATCGGCCAGCCCGCGGATATGGCGTGCGGCTCGCCGTCGACAATGAGGGCGCGGGCGCCGTCCGTTCCCGCGAATTTCCCGTCTATAAGATTGTGATACTCCGCCGCATACGCGGTATGGGTCGCTATGCGGTCTTTTTTCCACCTGTCGACAATGCCGTGAAGCAAGGTCGATGAAACCGTGTTCGGGTCGACGACCGCAAAATCGTGCTCTTTAAGAAAGCGGTTTTTCGCGTTCCGTATCGGCTTCATCTTGGCTCCCTTCAGCTCGGGGTCGTAATCCTTCATTTGAAGAATCGGCCAGATAAGTCGCTCGGAAATACGCGATGCTTTCAGGGTATCCGGAAGAAGTTTTAAAAGTTCCTGCCGCGTTTCGTCTGAAAGCTCAAGATGCATTTTCGCCGCGCCGTGCTTGAACGCGTGTTTTACCCATTCCGCAATTATCCCTGCACGCGCTTCTTGGGGCGCCAAAGGCTCCCCCGAGAGCTCCCACTCGTCTTCGTCTTTTGAGTCCGGCGCATACCCGAACGCGCCGTACCCTTCTTCGGTCGCAATATAGACGGGCTTCATGCCCTCTTCGGCGGAATTCGAAAAACAGGTATACGAATGTTCGGGCGCGAACCCGTATTTTTTTATCGCGCCAAGGGCGTGCGCCTCCACTTCCTTCGGGTCGCTGTAGAGAATCATTGCTATACCCGTTCGATAAGAAGTCGGCGGTTCAATACGCCGTCAATGCGGACTTTGAGCGCGGGGAACGCCAACGCGCGGCCCGATTCGCGCATCAGACGTCTGATTTCGGATACTTTCGGAAGCGAGCGGTCGTTCCGTACAATCGGCGGTTTTTTCGTATTCGGATATATATCCCAAATGCTGTAATCCTTTATCGTCTTCGGATACGAATCTAAAGGCGGAAGCGGGGTGCCCGCGCGACCCAGCCGCTTTCTTCCGCGCGTGGTGTGTTCCGCGGGCGCCATCTTCATCCATGAATCCTGCACGTCTTCGCTCGTATGCATCGTGCCGCGGCACAAAAACGTTCCGCATCTGCAGGCGTGCTTGCACTCGCCCTCTTCCGTATCTATCGGGTCGAGGCTGTAATCGATTGAAAGCTCTTCGCCTTTAAAGATATGCCTCGTTGCGACGTAAAGGACGTGATCGTCTAAAGAATAGACGTCGCAATTCGGCATGCAGGAGTGATTGATAAGATGTATGCCCTCGCTTTTAACGTCGGGGAATACGTCCATCGTGTCGGTCAAAGAGAAGGTATAGAGTCCCGATTGTTCCTCATCCTCATCATCGGGGTGCATCAGCGTCCCCAGATAGTCGCCGATAATCGTGCCCGCGGGAATATCTTTTATTGCAAAAACCCCGCGCCCCTTGTGCGCGGTTTTCCTGACCGAATACAGCGTTTTAGGAATTAAAAACATGTGGGTGCCGGAGAGAGGACTTGAACCTCCACCCCCTTGCGGGGACTACGACCTGAACGTAGCGTGTCTGCCAATTTCACCACTCCGGCAAGTGAGAAGGATAATACCATTCATGAGTATTATCTCCGAACGCAGCCGAAGAAAGCTTACTTACTCCGGCGTGAAGTGCCTATTATGCGCATAGAGCGCGAAATCTTCAAATGCTTTCTGCGAAGTTTGGGGACTGAAGGCTTCCAGTACATATACTTGGCAACGCGTACCGCATCTTCCTTGGAAAAGCGAAGTTGGGAGTAAGAAGTCGCTTTCGTGCGGCTGACAGACCCTGTAACGGGCAAGAAGCGCCGTATTGCCGATTGAAGCCACCTTATAAACTCAGGACTAGCGGATGCAAAAGAAATATAGAAACGAAAACTTCTTTTGAAGACTGAGTCGTAATGTGCGTACGTTGTCCCGTCTCCGTCAAAAAGCCCTCTCAAGAAATCTCTGAAATAGATATCTGGGATATCAACCTTCCTGATAATTTTAGATTTTGCGGGCGAAAGACCAATCTCTGCCAGAAATCTATAAAAAAGCACATCACTGAACTGAACCCTGTATGCACGCCTTCCGTTTCCCGATATCTTGATGCCTACTTTAGTACGAAGCTTAAGGCAACTGATAAATGTTTCAACTTGCTTTTTATCGGTCGAAGTAAAGTCCAAATGCCTTCCGTCTTTCTGCATGCATCCGTCCGCAGTAAACAGGCCGATCGCGTACGCGACATCGCTTGACCAAGTCCGTAACGCGTTCCCTTTCGGCTTCGGTCCCCTTTTCATGATTGAGGTGTGCAAGATGAGCTGAAGCAAGTAGCGTATACCATTTTATTTTAACACTTAATCAGAGGGGAAAGTTAGCTCGGCAGAAACTGATATCCGGCGGGAACTTTGACCGAATTCGGATTTTTGCCGTCCCATGAAATGTGTCCGTTCACCACGAGATTCGTCACCTTCGGCTGAAACTCATGTTCAATCTGATGCACCAACTCCGATATGTCTTCTTTTGATATGCCGTCCTTGTAGGGAATTCTGTATTCGAAAAACACGGGCCCGCGGTCGTATTCGTCCGTGACGAAATGCATCGACGCGCCGAACTCGTGTATTTCTTTCCGCTCCAAAGCAAGATGCACCGCATCCGCCACTTTCTGCCCCCACATGTTCGCTCCGCCGAACTTGCCGTCTAACAAGAGAAGCGGCGCGGGGTGAATATTAAACGTTCGCTTGGGGTCTAAACCCTTTACCATCTTGAGCCAGCCGGATAACGCAAACCACTCCGCGCCGCTTTCTTTCGCAAGGCGCTGGTACTCCCCCGCCTCATACGGGCCCGCAAAATAGATGAAAGGAACGCCGAGCGCCTCCGCGCGCTTTCTGACGCCTCCGCTCTCGTTATTCGAAACAACGCCCACCACTTCATATGTACCGGGATTTTGGCGCGCCCATTCGACGAGATTCTGAAATCCGCTTCCCCCGCCTTCTTTCGTGCCTGATGCGAATACGAGGACTTTCGGTGCCATATCTACAGACTAACGCTTTAAATACTTCAGGGCGATACAGCCTGCGGAGAATGAAAGTGCGGCACCGATGCCGAATACCAAATCGAATCCGAATTGCTTTACCAAAATTACGCCGACCACGATGCCGACGGCGTTCGCGATGCCTATCCAAAGATGCGAATTCGCCCACGCGCTGCCCGAGCCGCGGCGCGGCGTGTTTTTATCAAACATCGACTCCCACGCGGGGTCGCCTATTGCGTTCGCGAATCCCAAAATCGCCTGAAGGACGAACAGTTCGTACACGTTTGAGACGAAGATGTAGCCGATGAAGACGAGCGCTTCGAGGAAATAATCCGCGACGATGAACCACTTTTCCTTGAACTTATCTATATACTTGCCTATCGGATATTCGATGATGGACGTGACGAAAATAAAAATACCCGCCGCAATACCCGCGTCCAATATGTCCCCGCCCACTCGTTCGCTGAAAATCGCGAAAATCGGAAAGAAAAGCCCTGCGCCCAAGGACCAAAAGCTTTCGGCAATCAAAAGGAAGCGAACGGCGGAACGAG
>CAYZDT010000003.1:0-21821 GCA_964477415.1 uncultured Candidatus Saccharibacteria bacterium
AACGCTACGTACGGAAGCCCAATAGGCAACTTCCGGACCAATGGTAATCTCGCGCTTTGGCGAATTGCCAAGAGCGCGATTTTTCATGAAATTCATCATCGCAACCAAGAAGGGAATGACCCAGATCTTCGACGCCGAGGGCGTCGTTCATCCCGTTACCGTTCTTACGGTCGGCAAGGTCGCTGTCACTCAGGTTAAAACGAAAGAGACGGACGGCTATGCAGCAGTTCAGGTCGGATACGGCGAGCAGAAAGAAAAGCGCATCAACAAGGCTCAGCGTGCAAAAGGTCTTTTCCGCGGCTTGAAAGAGTTCCGCGTTGAAGACGCATCGGCGTTTACAGCCGGTTCTGAAATCGGAATGGACTCCTTCAAGGAAGGCGACAAGGTTACCGTTTCTGCAGTTTCAAAAGGTAAAGGCTTCCAGGGCGTGGTGAAGCGCCACGGTTTCCACGGCGGCCCTCGTTCTCACGGCCAGAAGCACTCCGAGCGCGAGCGCGGCTCATCTGGCGGCGGTCCGGGTCGTGCCGGCGGTCGCGTGGTTAAGGGTATGAAAATGGCCGGCCGCATGGGCGGTGACCGCGTGACTGTCTCGAACCTCAAGGTCGTTAAGATTGATACCGAAGCAGGCGAAATCTACCTCGAAGGCGCAGTGCCCGGAAAGCGCGGCGTTGTCGTTGAAGTCGTCTCGAAATAAATATGAAAGCAACTATTTACAATACGAAAGGCACCGAGGCGGGAACGATTGATCTTCCTGAGGCAGTGTTCGGTGCGAAGAGAAACAGCAAATTGGTGACGCAGGTAGTTCTTGCGATGCAGGCGAATGCGCGTCCGACGGTTGCTAATACCAAAGGCCGCGGCGAAGTACGCGGAGGCGGCAAGAAGCCCTGGAAGCAGAAAGGCACGGGCCGCGCTCGTCACGGTTCTATCCGCTCCCCGATATGGAGAGGCGGAGGTACGACGCACGGACCTTTGAAAGAAAAGGATTATTCGCAGCGCATCAACAAGAAAATGCGCTCGAAGGCGGTGGCTATCGTTCTTTCTGAAAAGCTTAAAGACGGCAAAGTGCTCTTCGTTGATACGCTCCCGATGAAGGAGCCGAAGACGAAGGATGCGAAAGCAGCGCTCGCCGGACTCGCGAAAGTGAAGGGTTTTGCCGAGCTCGCAACTCGCCGCAACAATGCAGCGCTTGTGTTGACCGGTTCCAAGAACGACGCGGTTCTCCGAAGCTTCCGCAACATGGGCAATGTCATGGTTGAAGAGGCGAGAAACGTAAATCCGGTTGAGATTTTGAAATACCGCTACGTCGTCGTCGCAGATGCGGATGCATCGGTAAAGACTTTGGCGTCCCGCGTTTCTAAGAAATAACGTATACCTATGGCAATCTTCGGTTCAAAAAAGAATACTGAAAAGAAAACAACCGCGAAAGCGCCTGCTAAGAAGGCGGCCGCAAAGCCTGCAGCGGAGAAGAAAGCGGCAGTCGCTTCAAATGCATCGGTCGCGGTAAAGGATGTCTTGCTGCGCCCGCGCATTACGGAGAAAGCCGCAAACATGACGACCAATAACGTCTACACCTTCGACATCAGATTGTCTGCAACGAAGAAGGACGTATCCGCGGCGGTTAAAGCGTTGTACAAAGTAACTCCGGTTAAAGTCACGGTCGTGAATACGCCCGCAAAGCGCGTTCGTATGCGCACCAAGCGCGGATTCGGCAAGACGAACGCAGGAAGAAAAGCCTACGTATTCTTGAAGAAAGGCGACCAGATTCAATTTTCCTAATTTCTAACGTATGGCAACACGAAATTACAAAGCGCGCACCAAGAGCACCCGTCACATGAGCGTGATTCGCTATCGCGATTACCTCACGACGGATCGTCCTTTGAAGTCACTGACCAAAGGTAAGAAGAGCCAGGCAGGCAGAAACTCCGCCGGCCGCATCACGACGCGCCACCAGGGCGCGGGTCACAAGCAGACGCAGCGCATCGTCGACTTCCTCTTCGATAAGAAGAATATGCCGGGCCGCGTCGAACACGTTGAATACGATCCGTTCCGCTCGGGTTTCATCGCGCGCATCGTCTATAAAGACGGCGAGCGCCGCTATATCCTCGCTCCGAAATCTTTGAAACAGGGCGCGTCCGTCATGACCGCGGAAAACGCTCCGATTCAGCCCGGCAACCGCCTCCCGTTGAAGAATATTCCTATCGGCACGTTCGTCTACAACATCGAAGTCCACGCAAACGGCGGTGCGAAAATGGTCCGCTCGGCAGGTAACTATGCGGAACTCATCGCTTTGGACGCGGGATATGCGCAGATTAAGCTTCCCTCAACCGAAGTCCGTAAAGTAGTTGATACCGCATGGGCATCCATCGGTGAAGTTTCAAACGACGCGCATCACTTGGTTATTTTGGGTAAGGCAGGCCGTTCGCGCCGCATGGGTATCCGTCCGACTGTCCGCGGTACTGCAATGAACCCCGTCGACCATCCGCACGGAGGCGGCGAAGGACGCCAGGGCCGTGGTTTGCGCCGTGCAAAGAGCATGTGGGGCAAGCCGACCGGCAAGGGCCAGAAGAGCCGCACGCCGAAGAAGTACTCAAACCCCTTCATTGTTACTCGCCGCAGAGTCGGCAAGAAGCGAAAATCCGCTTAACCTTGAAACCTCCGGAGCAGTCCGGAGGTTTTCTTTTATATGAACGCATATGAGCAAAGAGACGCCGACGACCTGTTTTCACGGGGTTTCCGAAGGCGCCTGAGAGCGCTTCGCGGGCGCCCGATAGATGAAATTCTTCTTGAGGGCGCGCTTATCCGCGACAGGCTAATTCAGGATGCTTCAGAAAGGTTGAGACTCTCAAGCTCCTCCGCGAACACTTTCGCAGTCGAGGTTCGTACGAAATCGGCGTAGTTGCTGCCTTTTGTTCTCTCGAACTGCCCCACGATCACGTCCGGGACAATCAATCCGCCCCAGCGGTTTGCGAGCGTGTAGTCTTGGAGAGACGACCACGGATATTCAAATTCTTTCCCGCGCCACTCGGCAATGTCATGCGGGTTTTTGTGGATATACGCCGATAGATAGGTAAGTTGGCGGTCGTCCGCTACGTGCACAGCTTTATACGGTCCCTGAAATACGTGTCCCGAGTGCCCATATTTTGTCGAGAAGTATTTCGCATACCCTTCGGCCAGCCGATGCATATAGTTTGATATTCCGCCCTCCACCGTCTCACGCAAAAGAAGATGGTAGTGGTTAGACATAAGACAAAATGCAATAAGTTCCACCGCGCGCGCTTTCAGCACTTCCTCCGTGTCTTCTTGGGATACCGGGAATCCTGCCGCCGAGTCGTATTTTTTCGCGATGCGCGCCACGTTCGTAAACGAAAAGGGGGACTGCAGGTAGAGCGTGCCAAAGAGGAAACGCTGGTAGTCGGCCTTATCCTTGAAGAGCACATTTCTCGACACGCCGCGGTTGAAGACGTGATAGTACTCACCAGGCGCTATTCCTTCTCTTGACTGCTTCAATCCCATATCTGTGCGATACTTAGTATCGCACAGATTGAGGTTTCAGGGAAGAGGAGGAGTTGACGGGGGAGGTGGAGGCGTGTAGGATGCGCGAAGCGCTGAGGCGCGTTTTCTTTTCGCCTCAGACAAAACACACACATGGCACGATCACTGAAGAAAGGTCCGTACGTTGCATACAAGCTGTTGAAGAAAATCGACGGCAAGAAAGCGCAGGGAAGCGCACCCATTAAGACGTGGGCGCGTGCGTCTGAAATCAGCCCCGAAATGGTCGGCTTTACGTTTGCCGTCCACAACGGCAAGGATTTCATTGACGTACTCGTTACGGAAGAAATGGTTGGCCACCGTTTGGGTGAATTCTCCCCCTCGACAAAGTTCGTCCGTCACGGAGGAAAGATGCAGAAGGAATTGGAGCAGAAGAAGAAGGAAGCTGAAATCGCAGCCGCTCAAGCCGCTAAAGCTCCTGCCGCAGACGCCAAGAAGAAATAACGTATGAAAGCGACTCTTTCTAATTACCGCCAGACTCCCCGCAAAACCCGCCTCGTCACGGACTTGGTGAAGGGCAAGAGCGTTTCTGATGCGCTTACGATGCTTAAATTTTTGAATAAACGCGCCGCTACGCCGATTGCGAAGCTAATCGCGTCCGCCGCAGCGAATGCCGAGAAGCAGGGCGAAGATGCGCGCTCTTTGATGGTTAAAAACATTACCGTCGATAAGGGATTGGTCAGAAAGACCTTCATGCCGCGCGCCTTCGGCCGCGCATCCGGCATCAATCACCGCATGAGCCACGTGACGGTTATCCTCGCAAAGGGCACGGGCAAAGTTTCGAAGAAAGCGAGAAAAGCACAGAAAGCAGCTCTTCCGAAAGCTGAAGCTACGGAGAAGAAGGCAGCAAAAAAGCCCGCTAAGAAAACCGCCAAGAAATAATTATGTCTAAAATCGTACATCCTTACGCACACCGCCTCGGCGTCATCCGCGATTGGAAGAGCCGCTGGTTCGCAGGCTCCGCGAAGAAGACTCGCGAGTTTTTGAAGACTGACGCGATTATCCGCCGCTTCCTCGCGACGCGTTTGAAAGGCGGCTATGTTTCCCATGTCGAAATTGAACGCTCGCAGAAGGATTTGCGCGTACAGATTCACACCGCGCGCCCCGGTATGATTATCGGCCGCTCGGGCGAGTCCGCGACGAAACTCAAGAAAGATTTGGCGCAGATTTTGAAGACGCTGAAGCTCTCCAGCGTTCCGCAGCTCCACCTCGACATCATCGAGGTCCGCTCTCCGGAATCAAACGCGGCGATTGTCGCAAGCATGGTGGTTGAAGGTTTGGAGAAGCGCATGCCTTTCAGACGCGTCATGAAGCAGACGGTTGAGAAAGTGATGGCAAACCGCGACGTTAAGGGCGTCCGCATTGCGGTCTCCGGTATGCTCGGCGCGGCTTCGATGTCGAGAAAGGAAGAATTGAAGAAAGGCCGCATTCCTCTGCAGACTATCCGTGCGGATATTGATTACGCGCACGACGAAGCATCGTTGCCCCTCGGTAAAATCGGCGTCACCGTCTGGATCTACAAGGGCGACGTGTTCAACAATAAATAAGGCGTATGTTGTTTCCGAAAAAAGTTAAATTCAGAAAGTGGCACACGGCTCGTGTGAACCCCGCGAAAAAGCAGGTTGCAACCCGCGGCGTGACGTTGGCCTTCGGCTCTCACGGCCTTAAGGCGACCTCAGCCGGCCGCATCTCCTCAAACCAGATCGAGTCCGCGCGCCGCGCGATGAGCCGCCTCATGGGCAAAACCGGCCGCACGTGGGTCCGCATTTTCCCTGACCGTCCCGAGACCAAGAAGGGAGGCGAATTGCCGATGGGTAAAGGAAAGGGCGACCCGTTCCGCTTTGTTGCGGTCGTGAAACCCGGACGCCTGTTGTTTGAAATCGACGGATTGGACGACAAGACCGCGAAAGAGGCTTTGAGAAAGGCCGGTGCAAAGCTCCCGATTAAGACGACGACCGTTTCTCGCGCATAACACTATGAAAGCATCAGATTTACAGAAGAAAGCCGCACCTGAACTCAACAAAATGCTTGTCGAGCTTGAGGGCGAGCTGCGCGAGTTCCGTTTCGGCACCTCGGGCGCGCGCACCAAGAACGTGAAAAAGGCGCGTGCGATCCGCAAGGATATCGCCCGCATCAAGACCGTATTGTCCGCTCAAAACGCATAACCATGGAAACGAAAACTACACAGCTTAAGACCCTCTCCGGCGTCGTCGTCGCGTCCAAAATGAAGGACACCGCGACCGTTTCCGTGTCCGCCTACGTGAAGCACCCGAAGTACAAGAAGTACTACGTCCGCACGAAGAAGTATTTGGTGCATGATGCGGGCAACACCGCGAAAGTCGGCGACCGCGTGATTATCCGTTCGATCCGCCCGATGTCGAAGAGAAAGCATTTCGAAATAGTGAAATAATATGATTCAAGATCGCTCTATCGTCACCATCACGGACAACACTGGCGCAAAGGTCGGACGCATTTTCAAAATTCTCGGCGGCTCCAAGAAGCGCGTTGCGGAAATCGGCGATTTGGTCGTCTTGTCCGTGCAGACTGCGGAACCGAGAAAGATGGTCAAGAAGAAAGACGTCCTCACTGCAGTCGTCGTCCGCCAGCAGAAGCCCTTCCGCCGCACCGACGGTTCCTATATCAGCTTCGACGACAATGCCGTCGTGATTCTTTCCAAAAACGCCAAAGACCCGTTCGAGCCGAAGGCGAACCGCGTGTTCGGTCCTATTCCGCGCGAAGTGGTGGAATTGGGTTATCAGAAAATCGGCTCCTTGGCGCCTGAAGTCGTATAGTCCTTCGCGCACTCACTCAGGATAAACAGTATGAACATCAAAAAAGGAGACAAAGTCATAGTGATTTCAGGAAAGGACAAGGGCAAGACCGGAGCGGTTACCTTGGCAATCCCTCGCGAATCGAAAGTCTTGGTTGAGGGCGTGAACGTCAGAAAGAAGCACCAGAAGCCCCGCCGCGGCGGACAGAAAGGCCAGATAATCGAGAAAGCGCTTCCGATTCACGTCTCGAACGTCATGCTTCTCGATCCGAAAACCGGCAAGCAGACGCGCGTCGGCATCGTGAGAAAGGACGGCAAGAGAACCCGCGTTACCAAGAAGAGTAAATCCGAACTCGTATGAACATAACGAAAGACGCACAGGCAAAGGCGTACGACGCCATGAAAGGCGAGTTCGGCTATAAGAACAAGATGCAGGCGCCCCGCCTCGTGAAGGTGGTTATTTCAACCGGCGTCGGAAAATCGAGAAGCGACAAAAACAGAATCGCAGTCGTAGAGGATCGTCTTGCAAGGATCACCGGGCAAAAGGCAGCCGCGCGCGGCGCGAAGAAATCCATCGCAACCTTCAAGGTGCGCCAGGGCGACATCGTCGGATATCAGGTGACCTTGCGCGGTACCCGCATGTACGACTTTTTGGACAAACTGGTTCACATCGCGCTTCCGAGAACCCGCGACTTCCGCGGCGTGTCGGCAAAAGGAATCGACTCTCTCGGCAACATGTCTCTCGGCATTAAGGAACACACCATTTTCCCTGAAACGTCGGACGAAGATTTGAAAGACGTCTTCGGTCTTGCAGTAACGGTCGTCACGACCGCGAAGGGAAAGAAAGAAGCCGAGGCATTCTTCCGCCACCTCCAGTTCCCGCTTCAGTAACCCGAAAATTCCTTGAAAACCCTCGAAATATCGGGGGTTTTTTCTTTTAGAAAAGTCGAATTTGACTAACCTGAGCCGAGTAGTATCCTCAATCACATCATATGGCGCGCGGCGACGGAAGAGACGAACGATTTGTTGCCGGCGATCCCCTTGAAGGAGGTCCGCTTGAATTCGGCGAAGCGCTCGAGACGAATACCGTCGATGCGGCCGCGCGCGAGAGGAACCGCCGTATTCGCGTATCGGAAGAAAAAACCAGAGGCATACATCCTTTAAGCTCTGAAATCGGAAGCCTCCGCGGGAAAATCCGTGATGTAGCGCTTGCCCAGACTGCTCAGTTGCGCCGAACTGCGGAAGACGGAAAGTCCGTTAAGGGAGTCGTAGAGCGTCTGCGAATTTCAATAAGCAGGAAAGTCCGCGCGGCGGGCCACTCTGATAGCACGCGACTTGCCGGGCTTCTTGAGCGCTCGCTTGGGTACGAAGACTTGCAGACGGCACTCGCTCACATGCGCCGTTCGGGCTATGCCGTTCACACCGACTTGCGCGGCACAAAACGGAATGACGCCGTCGTGCTTTCCGTGTACGTCAGTCTGCCTGAAGGATATTCGGAATCTTCGCTTTGGGAGGGACGTCGGCAGAGACGTACCTGGCTTCCGTTTGAAGTATTCCAACTCGGCTCCGTTGTGCGGCATTGGCTTATGAGGGATGCCGTCGAGGCGGCCAAAAGAGGACGACAGGGCCTGTCGTATACTCTGCCGACCGGAGAAGATGCGCCGAAAGAAGACCGCGATCCCATTGCCGCGCTCAAACTTACCGGCGATGCGCGCCGCAGCGTAGGCGCCTTGAGGAAGACCGCACGGAGATTTGAATCGGACGCGCGCGCCGCTGAAGCGCTCGTCGAAAAAATGCGCGTAGCGCATCAGAAAGCGCAAGCCGCCGAGGCGACCACCATGAGCCCGCACGGCTTCAACAGCCGCGGCCGCGACCGAGAAATGGGCACCACAGTTTTGAAGATGCTTGATGCACGCCGCGCCGCCGGGATCGCAAAACGCGCGCAAATCGCTGAAGAAGAACGTCTTATTCGCGCCGACAGGGGAGTGAACGACGCGGACTTCGGCTCCAGAAAGCGCCTGAACGGCGAGTGGGTTATGGGGCACCCCGTCCAATACAGAAAACAGGAACTTGGTACAGGTTCGATAGAATATACTCCTCGCGCCGGCGCGGCCCTTGCCGACGGAGCGTCTGAACTTGCGCTCACGTTCGGGGATACCGTGTCGTTTGCAGATGCCCCGAAGCCAAAGGCGAGCAGGAAGATGAGAAGAAGAGCGCGTGCCATTGAACGCGCTAAAACGGGACGAAAGAGAGGCGAGCCTCGGCCTGCGAACGATTTAAACGGCAGCGTAGCGGCCGAATAGCCACCAAGGCCCCTTCGTAGCCTCAAAATGAGGCTATAATGAGAAAAGGCAGAGGCACTTGACAAGTTTGTAAATAATATTTATATTATTTATATAAAATTTAAGTACTAAATTAAATCTAGTATGGACGCACGATCAAGAAACGGTTCAGGAGAAGGAGGCGCGCGCGACAAACTTGAACAGTTGGCCGGCGACCGAGTCGGCGGCATTAAGGCGAAAGTAGAAAGAATACGCAAGCAGCAGGCGCAGGAAGAAGCTGAGCGTCGAGAGCGCGACATGAATGATGCAGCGAAAGTACGCGGTGTCGAATATATCCACGGGCAGCTCGCCGAACAGCTAGGCTCTATTGGTGCAAGACTTGATGAGCACGCGGCTGCGGCGGAGAGTGCGAAACAGCCTGTTACTGAACTTGACCTCGGGGTCGTGCTGTTGAGCGACCGAAAGATTCGGAATCTCTTCCCCAACGGAAAAATCGACAAGAATGTCGTAGACGAGAAAGTGCGCGGCGTGCATCAGGACTATCAGGCTGCGGCAAAGAAACTTGAAGCAACTGAGCCGAAGGCAGGTCGCGGTTTCGGTGAAAGACTCAAAGCTTGGGGTGAGCGTGGCGGCGCTGAAAAAGCTGTTGATGCGTTCAAAGGCTTGGATACTAACGAGTCGGAACTTCAAGACAGCGGTAATATGACTCGTCTTCGTCATGAAGCAGAAGAGCACGGATTTAGAATCGAGCGCAGAAAGGAAGGGCCTTTCGTAAGATTGGTTGCGGTGCCGATGACCGCCGGAGAGAAAATAGAACGCCTGCTCATTACTGACGGCGACGAAATATTTAACGAAGGCGCAGAAGCGGGGCGTACGTATACTTCCGAGGAAGTGGAAGCTTTGCTGGACGACGCTTATGATAAAGGCGCTGAGGATAAGAGTAGAGAGCTTGGCGAAGCGGCAAAACTTGAGAAACTCCAAGCGAAGATAGAGAGAATGGAAGAGGAGCGAGCCCTGGATCACAAGTGGATGGACAAGATGATCGCGCTTATGGGCTCAGGCAGAGGCGCTGATGCAGAAGCCCTGAAAACTGAGATTTTGAGAGAAGTACGAGCTCACCTTAAAGACCACGAAAGCGGAGCTGCTTAATAAGACTTCAAAACCCCTCCGTTTGGAGGGGTTTTTAGTTATTTGACCTTTGGGTAAGCGTTTGGTATATTCATCAGAGCTTTAAGGCGCGTGTCCGGCTACCGCAAGGCAAGCAGATACGGTCACAAGGCGACAAAACCAGCTTCCTTCGGGAGGCACAGGTTGTCCCAAAGACCTTTTTAGGTTTACGGGGCATCCGCCCCGTTTTTGTTTTCAAAAAAATGGCAAAAAAATCACAGCTTGCAAGAAACCTGAAGCGCATCAAAATGAGCGCCCGTTTGGCGACTAAGCGCGCCGCTTTGAAGAAGGCGGGCGACTGGGATGCACTCCAGAAATTGCCTAAAAACTCTTCTCCCGTCCGCATCAAGAACCGCTGCGCGGTAACCGGCCGTTCGCGCGGCTTTATGCGCTACTTCGGCCTGTCGCGACAGGAATTCAGAGAAATGGCCCGCCGCGGCGAGATTCCGGGCGTTAAGAAATCTTCCTGGTAAATCATATGGCATTCATCACTGATCCCATCGGCGACTTCATCATCCGTTTGAAAAACGCGGCTGATGTCGGCAAGAAGGAAGTTTCCATTCCTTTTTCAAACATGAAGCACGCCATCGCGCTTACGCTCAAGAAGTGCGGATACGTCGGCGAAATCAACGAGTCCGGCTCCGGCATCGGAAAGACGTTGGTTGTTGAGCTTGTATACGATGCCGAAGGCCGTCCGAAAATAAACGGCGTGAAGCGCGTCTCAAAACCCGGCCGCCGCCTCTACGCACCTGTCTCGAAAATCCACTCGATCAAATACGGCAAGGGCCTCATGATTCTCACGACTCCGAAAGGAATCCTCACCGATGCCGAGGCGCGTAAAAACCGCGTCGGCGGCGAAACTTTGTTCACTATCTGGTAAGCGTATGTCACGAATCGGAAAAAACGCCATTTCAATACCTGAGAAGACCGACGTTACGGTCGCGGACGGCATGTTGACCGTCAAAGGCCCGTTGGGTTCGATTTCGAAACCCGTGCATGAATTC
Organism: uncultured Candidatus Saccharibacteria bacterium; assembly: GCA_964477415.1. Lineage (GTDB taxonomy): Bacteria > Patescibacteriota > Minisyncoccia > Phycocordibacterales > Phycocordibacteraceae > Phycocordibacter. The sequence goes on from CAYZDT010000003.1 coordinate 10,773, forward strand.
GTGACCATTACGGTCGCGGACGGCAAAGTAACCGTTACGCCGAAAAATTCTTCGAAGCTTTCCCGCTCTCTCTGGGGTACGTACGCTTCGCATGTGAAGAACATGATTAAGGGCGTCAACACGAAGTACGAGAAGAAATTGGAACTTCAGGGCATCGGGTACCGCGTCGAACTTCAGGGCAAGTCCCTCAAATTCATCGTCGGTTTCTCGCACCCCGTTCTGCTTCCTATTCCCGAAAACGTCGCGGTTGCGGTTGATAAGAACAACATGACCGTCTCCGGTATCGATAAAGACGCCGTGGGTCAGTTTGCCGCAGACATCCGCTTCGTGAAGAAGCCTGAACCGTACAAGGGCAAAGGCATTCGCTACGAAGGCGAGTACGTCCGCCAGAAGCAGGGCAAGAAAGCAACCGCATAGCATATGTCGAAACTCACCCCGAGAACCAAGAAAGAGCTCCGCGCGCGCCGCCACAAACGCATTCGTGCGAAGGTCGCAGGCACCGCCGAGAAGCCGCGTTTGGCCGTGTTCCGCTCGAACCGCTACATTTCCGTACAGCTTATCGATGATGAGGCCCGCGTAACGTTGGCCGCATCGACCTCGAAAGGCATGAAAGCGAAAGGCATGGCGGAAGGCGCAGCTTCAGTCGGAAAAGACATCGCGGCGAAAGCGAAAGCGAAAGGCGTTTCTGCAGTCGTGTTTGACCGCGGCGGATTCACCTACGCGGGAGTCATTCGCGCATTAGCAGACGCAGCCCGCGAAAACGGTTTGAAATTCTAAATCATATGGACGACGCACAGAACACAACCCAGACAGCCGCTCCCGCTCCTCAGGACGCGCGTCCCGCGCGCGGAGGCCGCGGCCGCCGCCCCGAGAGGGGAGGCAAGCCGGGTGCGCGCGGAGGCCGCCCGGGAGGCAAGCGCGACATGCCGCGCTCCGAATTCGACCAGAAGACGATTCTTCTTCGCCGCGTGGCGCGCGTTATCGCCGGCGGCCGCCGCTTCAGCTTCTCTGCAGCAATCGTCATTGGCGATCATAAAGGCCGCGTCGGCGTCGGCATCGGCAAAGGCGGCGACACCGCGCTTGCGATGGAAAAAGCGATGCGCGATGCGAAAAAGAATATGGTTCGCGTGAAAACGACCGATTCCATGTCGATTCCGCACGACGTTATGGCGAAGGAATCGTCGGGAATCGTTTCAATCCGCCCCGCACCCGAGCGCGGCATCGTTGCAGGCTCCTCGGTCAAACTCGTATTGGAATTGGCCGGCGTCAAAGACGTGACCGCGAAAATCCTTTCGCCGTCGAAAAACAAACTCAACATTGCGCGCGCGACCGTTAAAGCGCTCGCTTCGATAAAATAGTATGGAACTCAACTCGCTCTCAAAATTGCGCCAGCACAGAAAGAAGGTACGCGTCGGACGCGGAGGCAAGCGCGGCAAGACCGCGGGTCGCGGCACGAAAGGCCAGAAGGCGCGCGCCGGAAACAAGCGCCGTCCCGAATGGCGCGACACCATCAAGAAGCTTCCGAAGCGCCGCGGCTACGGCAAGAACCGCGCACGCGGAACCGTATCCCGCATTCCCGCCCGCGCCCTCTCTCTGGATACGCTTTCTAAAGTCTTTAAGGATAACGATACCGTCTCGGTTACGTCTCTTATGAAGGCCGGGCTTGTCTCGCGCACAGGGGGCAAAGTTCCGCCTGTTAAAATAGTAGGTACGGGCACTTTGACCAAGAAGCTCACCTTCGACGGCGTCTCGGTTTCAGAAAGCGCGAAAGGCGCAATTGAAAAAGCGGGCGGCGTTGTGAAGGCATAACACACGCATGGACGCATTCTTCACTAAACTTAGACTCATCTTCACGGACCGCGCTCTCTTAGGAAAGCTCGGGTTCGTCGTTGCAGCGCTCGTCCTTTTCCGTTTTCTCGCCTCCATACCGATTCCGGGCATTAACGTCGCGCAGCTCGAACTCTTTTTCTCGAACAACCAGTTTTTGGGCCTTTTGAATATATTCTCCGGCGGCGGGCTTTCAAACCTCTCCATCGTCATGCTCGGCGTCGGCCCCTACATTACGGCGACCATCATCATGCAGCTTTTGACCATCATCTTCCCGACGCTGAAGAAAATGTATCAGGAAGAAGGCGATGCAGGCAGAAAGAAATTCAGCCAGTACGGCCGCCTTTTGACCGTTCCGTTGGCTCTTCTTCAGGGCTACGCATACCTCTATCTCTTTGAAACGCAGGGCATCGTAAGCCAGCTTCCCATTCTCGCGTTTCTGACGAACGTCCTTATCGTTGCCGCAGGCTCGCTCTTACTGATGTGGATCGGCGAATTGGTGACCGAATACGGCATCGGAAACGGCGTCTCGCTCATCATCTTTGCGGGCATCGTGGCGCACGTCCCGTCCGCGATTGCGCAGTTCGCGTTTTCTTTCGACCCTTCGCAGATTCCGATGCTCGTCGGCTTCTTCCTCGCGGGTCTTGCGGTTGTCTACGGCGTCGTCGTGATGACCGAGGCAGAGCGCCCCGTTCCCGTGACCTACGCGAAGCGCGTTCGCGGCGACAAGCTCTACGGCGGCGTTTCGACGTACATTCCGCTTCGTTTGAACCAGGCGGGCGTGATTCCTATCATCTTCGCGCTCTCGATACTTTTGTTCCCGTCACTGCTTTTGAACTTCGCCGCCAAGTCATCGGTCGCATGGCTTGCGACGACCGCGACCGCGCTGCTTTCGTGGAGCGGGGGAGCGCTGGTCTACGGCATCGCGTACTTCCTCTTGGTCTTTCTCTTTACGTACTTCTATACCGCGATTACCTTCGACCCGAACACCTTGGCGACGAACCTGCAGAAAAACGGCGCGTTCGTACCGGGGGTACGACCGGGCAACCAGACGTCTGAGCACCTCGCGAAAATCATCACCAGAATCACGATGGTCGGCGCACTGTTCCTCGGCATCATCGCCGTTCTTCCGCTCGTGATGCAGGCCGTGACCGGCGTTACGTCTCTCGCAATCGGCGGCACCGCACTCTTGATTGTCGTATCCGTCGTTTTGGATTTGGTGCGTAAAATCGACGCGCAAATCTCTCTTCGCGAATACTAAACGTGGCCTTTATTTTTCTGATACCCTACCTACAATGAAGGGCAAGTTCGTCTTAGTCGTCGGTACCTCAGGGAGCGGTAAAAACACGCTCATTGACTACGCAAAGCCGCTGTTTCCCGAAATCGTGTACGCCAAATCGTGCGTGACGCGTCCGCCGCGCGCGAACGAAGATTCGACGTACCGCTATTTCATATCGCGCGAAGAATTCGAAGAAAAGGTCAAAGCGGGCGAGTTTCTTGAATACGCCGAGTACGGCGGCAACCTCTACGGAACGCTGAAGTCGGAAGTCATGTCGCACGTCGACCGGGGCGAAGTCGTCTTAAAAGAGCTCGAGGTGCAGGGCGCCCGCCAGATACGGGAGAAAATGCCGAAAGACGCACTCGTCATCGTTTTTATAAATGCGGGTTCTTGGGACGAAGTCGAAAAGCGCATTAAAGCTCGCGCCCCCATATCTCCGGACGAACTTTTGAAACGTCGCGCCCACTACGACGACGAAATGAGCTTTATGAAAGAATCGGACATTATCGTGGTGAATAATCCGACTGGCGGACTTGAACAGGCAAAAAAGGATTTCGAAGCCGTACTCCGCGGAATTGTGGGAAATCGCTAGATTAGATACACTCAACAGGTCATGAAACACCTTTTCTTTTTCGTAGGGCGTCCGGGTTCGGGCAAAGAGACGCAGAGCCGCCTCTTGGCGGAAAAGCTGGGCTACCAAATGTTTTCGACTGGCGCTAAGTTCCGCGAAATCATCGCCTCGGGTTCGCAATTGGGCGACAAGATAAAGGGCGACTACGAGAAAGGCCTTTTGATGCCGACGTGGGTTGCCGATTTCATGTTTGAAAATTTCCTTTTCAATTTGCCTCCTGAAGAAGGAGCGGTATTCGAGGGCTCGGGCCGCGACCGCGAACAGGCGGAAACTATCGAAAAAGTATGCGCATGGCTCGGCAGAACCTATACCGTCGTAAACCTGGAAGTATCCGAAGACGAGGTGGTGAAGCGCTCCTTGGCGCGCGGTCGCGATGCGACCGATAAGGATGAATCAATCATCAGAAACCGCCTTTCGGAATATGCGCGTCTTACGCATCCCGCAATCCAGTATTTCCATTCGATAGGCAATTGCATCGACATAAACGGCGAGCAGACGCCTGAGAAAGTGCACGAAGACGTCGTAGCGGCTGCTGCAAAGCTTTCATGACGTCCGTTTTCCCGCTACCCACGACTGATACTATATATAGTATCGGCGGATAATTTTTAAATTCTGATATGGCGCGGACCAAAACGGCGGAAGAAATAGAAATATTACGGATCGGTGGTAAACGCCTTGCGTATGTCGTCGCGGAAGTCGCGAAAGCGGTCGTGCCCGGAGTTGATACCAAGCAATTGGACGATATCGCGCGGAAGCTGATTGCGGAAGGAGGCGACGAACCTGCGTTCGAGGGCTACATGCCCGAGGGCGCAAAACGCCCGTTTCCCGCGGTTATCTGCATCTCAATAAACGAAGAGATAGTGCACGGGATTGCGAACGAAGACCCGCGAGTGATTCAGGAGGGCGACATCGTGTCTTTGGACTGCGGCATCACGCATAACGGCTTGATCACTGACCACGCTATTTCCGTAATTGCGGGCAAAAGTAAAGATAAGCAGCGAGATAACGATGCAAAAGAGCTTTTGAAAGCGACCCGCGAGGCGATGATGGCGGGTATCAAGGCAGCCGTCGGCGGGGCAAAGGTTGGCGACATAAGCGCGGCGATTGAAAAAGTGGGCGTCGAAGCAGGATATGGCATCGTGTTTGAGCTTGGCGGGCACGGCGTGGGGCACAAGGTGCATGAAGAGCCGTATATTCCGAACGTGGGGGATGCGGGTACGGGCGATGAACTGGTGCCGAATATGGTCCTCGCGATTGAGCCTATGTTTACCGAAGGTACCCCGCGGGTAAAGCTGATGCCCGACGGCTACACGTTCGTCACCCGCGACGGTTCCCGCGCGGCGCATTTCGAGCACACGATTCTTATAACCGACGGCAAGCCGGAGATTTTAACGGTACTATAAATACATATGGAAAATCACCCGATTGTTTTAGACATTCCGGCGCCCGACACCTCGTCACGGGGGTTGGCGCTTGCAACGCTGCTTTTCATGGTGCCGAAGCTGATTATCGCCATTCCGCACCTTTTTGTGCTGTATTTCCTCGCACTTGCGGCGTTCGTGGTCGCGTTCGCAGGACAGATTGTCGTTTTGTTTACGGGCAAGTATCCGAAAGAGATGCACGAATTCGTTGTCGGCTTTTTCCGCTGGCAGGTACGCGTGAACGCGTACCTTCTCGGGCTGCGGGACGAATACCCTCCGTTTTCAATAAAGAACTGACATGGATATCCTCTCGCAGGCATTTAGTATCATTCTCTCCGTCGTCACCTTTGTCCTTAACCTTCTGGTCGCAATCTTCTCGTTCCTTGCAAACCTCGTGAGCCAGATTCTCGGATTGATTACATAATAAGGCGCCCCACGGCGGAAAGCTGCTTTATACTGTCCGAATGGCAGGTTTTTCAGGCGCAAAAGGTCCCGACGCAAAAATGGGCGAAGCAAAGCTGTCGCCTGAGCGGCAGATGGCGAAAATGCGCGAGCAGGCGCGTTCGGGCGGGTATGGCGGCGGGTACAGAAACGAACCCCGTCCTCCCATGGAGGCGCCCGTCCTTCCTTCAGCGGAAGCTCATCAGGAGCTGGCGGAAGAGAAACAGCAGGGTATTACGCTTGAACTGACGCCCGACTCAAACGACAAGGACATGGAGCACCTTTTGGGCATCATGCGCTCGAAAGGTTTTGATGAAGCCTTGAAGGAGTTGGACCGCATCGACACGCCGCATCTTGAGGACGATTTTCACCGCCTGTTGGTTCAATATAAAAAAGAAGGACACAAGATTCCTGGCCTTAAAAAGGACGACCCCATCTACAAAGCTCTCGACATGGTCTTGTTGGAAGTCGCCGTACCGTCAACGGAAGCAGGGAAACCCGGTTCGTCCTTGAAGGAAGTCGTCGGCCAAATGCAGCAGTTTCTGCAATCGGTCATTCCGTACGTCTCGATCCCCGACGTGCATTTCTTCAAAGATTTACAGCAGAGGAAGAAAATTCATAAAGAGCATTTCGCGATTGAAATCGCCGTGTCGCACTCCTCCGAAGACGCGGTGTTTTATCTCGCGGTGCCGCGCGACAAGCGCGACTTTTTCGAAAAGCAGCTGTTTGCGATATTCCCGAAAGCGCGCGTAACCGAAAAGAAAGACGACTACAACCCCTTCAACCAGTTCGGCGCGACCGAAGCCGCGTATGCGATATACAAGCGCCCTGCGCCCTTGCCCTTAAAAACATCCGATGAGTTTTCGTTCGACCCGATTAATGTCACCTTGGGTGCGCTCTCGAAAATCGCTCAGGAAGGGGAGGGCGTTGCGATTCAAATCACTATTTCCGGCGCGGGCGATTACCATACCAAGCGGATGCGCAAGGTTTTGGACGATTTGAACGGCGGCAAATACCATGCGCATGAAGTATTCGTCTATCACAAATACGAAGAGCCCCTGCCGCTGTGGCGCCAGACGATAGACGTCGTTGGAAAGGAAATCAAAGACGCGATGAAGTCGAAGGGCGGGGAAGGCGGCCACGACAAGCACGTGGACCAGATTGCCGTCGATGCGGTCAATAAGAAGCTGAAGCATCCGATTGTCGGCGTCAACATCCGCGTCGTAACTTCGGCGCGTACGCACGACCGCGCCGCGGCGATGCTGAAGGAGTTGGAGGGTGTTTTCGGCCAGTACGACGACCCGAAAGGGAACCGTTTCAAATTCCACGCTCCGCACTCGAGAGAGGAGAAAGCCGAGTTGATGCGGCAATTCATTTTCCGCCTTTTCGACCGCGACCCGCACGAAAGCCTATTCCAGCAGTGGTGGTGGGAATTGACGAATAAAATCGCGACCCCGATGGTCGAGGAGAGCGCCTTGATGCCCATGAACCTTGAGGAGGTTTCAACCATGTTCCACTTTGCGATTGCGGGCGGCACCGCCTCGCGCGAAGCGAAGACATCTTCCGCAAAGTTGGCGCTTGCGCCGCCGGGCCTCCCGCAGGCGGGCATCGTCATCGGCAAGAACCGCTACTCGAACATCGAGACGACGATACATTTCGGTCCCGAAGACCGTCTGCGCCATATGTACACCATCGGTCAGACCGGTACCGGTAAGACGACGTTCCTGAAGAATATGATTATTCAGGACATCGAGAACGGAGAAGGCCTGTGCTTCATCGATCCGCACGGCGTCGATGTGCAGGAAATTCTTTCGCGCATTCCCAAGGAGCGGTATGACGACGTTATCTATTTCGATCCTGCCTACACGCCGCGTCCGATGGGCCTCAACATGCTCGAGTACGACCCGCGCTTCCCCGAGCAGAAGACGTTCGTCGTCGACGAGATGTTCAAGATATTCAAGAAACTCTACGGCGACGTGCCTGAAGCGTTCGGCCCTATCTTCGAGCAGTACTTCCGAAACGCGACCCTCTTGGTCCTCGAAGACCCTGAAACAGGCTCGACCCTGATGGATATTTCGCGCGTGTTGGCGGATGACGATTTCCGCGCCTTGAAACTGTCGCGTTCCAGAAACTCAATCGTGAACCACTTCTGGGAGGATATTGCGGAAAATGTGCGCGGCGAAGGCGATTTGAGAAACGTCGTGCCGTACATTACCTCGAAGTTCGACATCTTCATCGCGAACGAAATAATGCGTCCTATCGTCGGACAGCAGAGAAGCGCCTTCAACTTCAAGGACATCATGGATAACAAGAAGATTCTTCTGGTGAACCTCTCGAAGGGCCGCTTGGGCGATTTGAACGCGAACCTTCTCGGCCTCGTGATGGTCGGCAAGATAATGATGACCGCATTGGCTCGTACTGATTATCTCCACCTCAATCCGCCGAACTTCTATCTCTACATCGACGAGTTCCAAAACGTCACGACGAATACGATTGCCACAATTCTCTCCGAGGCCCGCAAATTCCGGCTGTCTTTGACGATAGCCCATCAATACATTGATCAGCTGACGCCTGAGATTAAAAACTCGGTGTTCGGCAACGTCGGTACGTTGGCAACGTTCCGCGTCGGAAGTAACGACGCGGAATATCTGGCGAAACAATACGCGCCCGTTTTCGATGCGAACGATATGGTGCGGTTGGATAACTTCCATGCGTACGTGAAGCTATTGGCCGGAGGCAAACCAATCCCGCCGTTTTCGATAGAAACGCTCGCGTTCAGAAACGGCGACCCGTTGAATATGGATGCGCTGAAGCAGATGTCATACCAAAGATACGGACGCGCGCGCGATGCGATTGAAGAGGAGATACACCGCAAATACAACGCCATGCGCGAGGCGGAGAAGCGGGGTGGCGCCTAGTGCCTTGGCGTGGTAGGCTTCCCGCAATGAAAGACGTCCCCAAATTCGATGCCGAGCGTACGCTCGTCATTATCAAGCCTGACGGCATTCAGCGCTCTTTAATGGGCGAGATTATCCGCCGTATCGAACGCACCGGCCTCAAATTCACCGCGTTCAAATTCCTCGTTCCCGAGAGAGACGCGCTTGTTTCGCACTATAATAAGGACGAGAAGTGGTTTAAAGAGAAGGGCGAACGCATCGTCGCCGACCGCAAGCTTCACGGGCTGCCTGTCGAAAAAGAGGCGATTGAATACGGGAAAGAAATCATAGATCTCATCGTCGCCTTCATGACCGCGGGTCCCGTTTTGGCGTTCGTGGTCCAGGGGAACGAATCGGTTGCGGTCGTTAAAAAACTCGTCGGCGCAACCGAGCCAAAAACGTCTGATGTGGGCACCATTCGCGGCGACTTTACGGTTGATTCCTACGACCACTCTTCAATTCAGAACCGCGCCGTCAGAAACCTGATTCACTGCTCCGAATCGCCCGCAGAGGCAGAGCGCGAAATAAAGGTCTGGTTTACCGAGGACGAAATCGTGAAATACAAAGCGCTTCAGGAACAAATGTTGTATGACGTCAATTTAGACGGCATACTCGAATAACTCTCCAAAACCCCGCAAAAGTGGGGTTTTTTGTGCCTGATACAATACACGTGGGGTTATAGGAGCGATAGTAACCTCGATACAATCAAATCGGGAGCCTCATATTTTTCGCAGCCGGTGAGCATGAGTTCCGACGTTGCGAATTGCGGGCACCCACTTGGGCTTATGCCCGAGGTTACTATCCCCCAGAACCCCTTCCAAGCGTCCGTCCCGAGCGCAATCGAAGGACGGACTTTTGGTTTCAAATGAACACCCGATTTATATCTTTGCTTGTTGTTCTCTCAGCGGCGTTTTTACTGGCGTTTTTCGAGTATCTCGCGCTTCAGTATTTTTTGTTCTGGAAGTTTTTCTGGTACGACATCATGATGCACGTCTTGGGCGGCATCGTCATAGGCACGACTTATGCGTGGGGTGCGCGTTACATCATTCCTATAGGCTGGAGACGCGTGTTTCTTAACCTCGGCGCTGCTGTACTGTTTACGATCGCAATCGGCGTATTGTGGGAAGTGTTTGAATATATGCTCGGTATTGCGGGAAGCCGCTTCTTGCCGTATCCGGCTGATACCATGAAAGATATGGTGAACGACATCATCGGCGGCACAGCGGGATATTTTCTGATAAAGCGAATCGCGCATGAGTGATTCTCTCTCGATTACATTCGCGCGCGGCGCCCGCCGCGTAACCGGTTCGAACTTTCTTTTCGAGGCGAAAAGGGGAGAAAAAACCGTTCGCGTTCTAGTCGACTGCGGACTCTCGCAGGGCGAACATTTTGTGGAAGATGCGAATAGCGAATCATTTTCGTACGACCCCGCTTCGGTCGACGCCATATTCTTTACCCACGCGCATGCGGACCATATCGGTCTTTTCCCGCGCCTCGTCAAAGACGGATTTAAAGGAAAGGCATATGCAACCGAGGCAACGAAAGCGTTGATTCCCGTGATGCTTGAAGACTCCGTCCATCTTATGTCGGAGGAAGCGAAGAGGACGGGACGCGAACCGATATACGGCACTGAAGACGTTACTCGCGCCGCTGCCTTGATACAGCCTGTTCGGTATCACGATCGGATAGAAGTTGCGCCCGATGTGTCCGTAACGTTCTACAATGCCGGTCACATTTTGGGTTCAGCACTCCTCGCGATTGATGCGTACGGGAAGAGGACTGTTTTCACGGGAGATTTGGGTCGCGTGCCGTCGATACTCGTTCCCGACCGCGAAGTGCCCGAGAACGTCGATTATCTGGTGACTGAGAGCGTGTACGGCAATAGGAAACACGGTTCAATAGAAGAGAGCGAGTCAGTCTTGCTGTCCGCGGCGAAGGAAACAGCAGCAAGAGGCGGCACGCTTCTTATCCCGTCGTTTTCTCTTGAACGGACGCAGATTATCCTTTCGCTTCTCGACCGTGCGATGTCGGACGGCAGAATACCGCAGATAAAGACGTTCATGGACTCGCCCTTGGCCGCCGAAGTAACGCGCATCTACCGCTCGCATCCCGAGTATCTGCGCGAGGATATACGAAAACGCCTTGAAGGAGGGGACGATCCGTTCGCGTTTCCCTCGCTCACCGTAACCGAACGGAATCAGGAGTCGCACGCGATAGATTCGTTTAAAGGCGCAAAGATCATACTCGCAGGCGCAGGCATGAGCCACGGCGGCAGAATCCGCCGGCATGAGGCGCGCTACTTGGGCGACAGAAACACTATGCTGATGTTCGTCGGCTATCAGGTACCGGGCTCCTTGGGTCGCCGCATTATGGACGGGGGAAAGAAAGTACAGATAGACGGGCAGAACGTGACGGTGCGCGCAAAAATTGTAAAAGCGGACGGATTCTCGGCGCACGCTGACCGCGATGACCTGCTCTCGTTTGCAGAAAAAACCGCGCCGAAACGCGCGTTTG
>CAYZDT010000004.1:0-19811 GCA_964477415.1 uncultured Candidatus Saccharibacteria bacterium
GCTCACAAGGCACTTTCTACAAAAGAAGAGGTGCAGAGCTTTTCCTGTTTCAGGCTTCAATCGTACTTGCCGTCCTTTTCGCGGCGACGGCGCTTCTTGCGCTTTTCGTCCACTAAGGTCCGTGTCACTAGGCTTCGGCCGCACCGTATTCGTATTCAACTACAATGGAACTTTTTCGCGCATTCGCGCATTCGCTTACTAAGCCGAGAACTCTCCATTTCATAGAGTCGTGGAGAAAACATACGGCGTTTTTTAAACCGTCCGACTGGCTGATTGCGTGGACGCTGATTGTAATTATGGGCATGTCCGCCGCAACGATGCTCGCCGGCGTTTCGCTTGCCCTGACCACGAAAGTGCCCGCGCAAGGAGGGACCTATACCGAGGGCGTCGTCGGCACTCCCCGTTTCGTAAATCCCCTTTTGGCGATTTCCGAAGCCGATCGCGACCTCTCCTCAATGGTGTATTCCGGCCTTCTCCGGAGAAACCCGGACGGCACGCTGGTGCCGGATGTGGCCGAATCGTATGAAATGTCGGAAGATAAAAGAACCTACACGGTCGTCATAAGCAATGAAGCGCGGTTTCACGACGGAAAACCGGTGACCGCGGACGACGTCGTGTATACCGTTCGCGAAGCGCAGACGCCCGAGGTTAAAAGCCCGCGCCGCGCCGACTGGGAAGGCGTGTCCGTGCAGGCTGTCGACGAAAAAACGGTCTCCTTCACGCTCTCCGCGCCGTATCCGCCGTTTCTTGAGAACCTGACGATGGGAATTTTGCCGAAACATCTCTGGAGCGGCGTCTCCTCAGAAGAGTTCGCGTTCACCACGCTCAATGAGCACCCCGTCGGGAGCGGCGCGTACAAAATAGAAGCAATCCGAGAGAATAGTTCGGGCATTCCCGTTGAATACCGCCTTCAGGCGTTCCGTTCCGGAACGCGCTCGGCGTTTATAGACAAGTTCATTTTCCGCTTCTATCCGAACGAAGACGAACTCAAAAAAGCGCTCGAACGCGGCGAAGTGTCGGCGGCGAGCTCTATTGACCCGTCCGGAGTCTTAGGAGGCCGCGTCGCGTATGAAGCCGTCTTCGGCCGCATATTCGGAATCTTTTTCAATCAGAGCCAGAATCCTGTTTTTGCGGATAGCGCTGTGCGGCGCGCTCTGGATGCGGCCGTTGACAAACAGCGCATTATTGATACTATTTTAAACGGCTACGGTTCCGTTATCGACGGACCGCTTCCTCCTGAAACGATTCTCCCCGCGGGTTCCCCTGTTGACGCGGAAGCAAGGCTTCAGGAAGCCCGCGACGTCCTCGCGAAGGCGGGATGGAGCGCGGGAGACGACGGCATTCTCGCTAAGACCGAAAAGGTTAAAGGGAAAAATCAGACGTCGCGCCTTGTCTTTTCTCTGACCACATCGAACGCGCCTGAGTTGAAGCGCGCGGCCGAGATGGCGGCGGAAGATTGGAGAGCGTTAGGCGCGGACGTATCCCTCAAGTTCTTTGAACAAAACGACCTGAATATCGAGGTTATACGGCCGAGAAAATACGATGCGCTTCTCTTCGGAGAGGTCGTCGGCCGCGAGCCGGATTTGTTCGCCTTCTGGCATTCCTCGCAAAGGAACGACCCGGGTTTGAACATCGGCCTCTATGCCTCGACGGATGCCGATAAGAAACTTGAAGCTGCGCGCACCTCGGACGATCCCGGCATCCGCCGCGAAAAAGCGAAAGCGGCTGCGAAGGAAATCGAGGACGATGTTGCTGCAGTGTTTCTCTATGCTCCGCACTTCGTCTATCTCGCGCCGAAAACGGTATCCGGAATCGTCCTTGGAACCGTTGAAGCGCCCTCGGATCGTTTTGACTCCGCGGACCAGTGGTATCTTTCGACCGAAAACGTCTGGCCCGTATTTACGCTTGATGCAAAAACATTTACCAGCATATTTGCATTTATAAAAAAATAATTACTGTATTGTTATGATGCCTCCTCACAGACGGTCCCGCCCTGCCGGCGGCCGCCCTCACTCCGCGCCGCATTCGGCGCCCCATTCCGCGAACCCTGCAAAAGGCGGTCCTCGCCGTTCGCAGCCGTTTTCCGCAGGTCCGAACAAATCCGCGGGTCCCCGCCGGCGCGGAAACTTCGGCAACCGCGGCGGAAAGCGCCCCATGCGCCAGGCGCCGAAGCCTTTGGTCATGCAGCGCGATCCGAACGCGGAAACCGTAAAGCTTCCCGTCATCGACTCGGACGCGGTTCGCGTCATTCCCTTGGGCGGGCTTGAAGAAGTCGGCCGCAACATGCTCGTCGTCGAAGTCCCTGAGGGACTGATTATCGTCGACGCCGGTTTCCAGTTCGTCTCAGAAGAAGCGGCGCCGGGCATCGATTACGTGCTGCCGAACATCCGCTTCCTCGAAGACAACAAAGACCGCATCTTGGGCCTTTTCATAACTCACGGCCACTTGGACCACATCGGCGGCATTCCCTATATCATCGACAGAATCGGCAACCCGCCTATTTACACCCAGTACCTGACGTCCTTGATGATTAAGAGACGCCAGGAAGAATTTGCCCACCTCGCGCCCGTTGATATGCGTGTCGTGGAGCCGGGCGGTACCGTCTTAATCGGAAAGCCGGGCGCACAGGTTGCGGTTAAAAGCTTCCAGGTAACACACTCGATTCCCGACTCAATGGGCATTTCAATCGTCACCAAGCACGGCAACATCGTCATTTCAGGCGACCTGAAACTTGAGCACGAAGACGGCATCGCAACCGAAAAAGAACAGAAAAACTGGGGAGCGCTCGGTCGCGACAAAAACATCCTCTTTATCGCCGACTCGACGAACGCCGAGAAGGACGGCTTTTCGATTCCCGAAACCCGCGTCTACGAAACGATTGAGGGCATCATTAAAAACGTAAAAGGCCGCCTTATTATCGGCACCTTCGCGTCTCAGTTCGAGCGCATGATTCACATAATCCAGTCGGCTGAAAAGTACGGAAAGAAAATCGTGCCGGAGGGACGCTCGATAAAGACGAACCTTGAAATCGCCGAGCGCGCGAACATCTTCAAAGCAAAACCCGGCACCATTATCCGCTCGGAAGACGTCGGTGATTATCCCGCAGATAAAATCGTCGTTATCGCAACCGGCGCGCAGGGCGAAGAGTCCGCGGCCTTGATGAGAATCGCTTCGAAAAAGCACAAGACTATTACTTTGAACGAGCGCGATACCATCGTTCTTTCCTCGTCCGTTATTCCCGGAAACGAAATCTCGGTGCAGAAACTGAAAGACAATCTTTTGCGCTACGGCCTCACCTTGCTCCACTATCGCTCATCGGACGTCCACTCGACGGGCCACGGCAACACGGGCGAACTGGTGTGGATGAGAAGCCAGGTCAATCCGAAGTTCTTCATGCCGGGATACGGCTATCACTCTATGCTCCGCTACCACGCCTCGGCGCAGGTTGCGGCGGGCTTCCCCAAGGAAAACGTCATCATTGCGGACAACGGCATCGTGATTGAAATCAAAAACGGCACCGACTTGAACATCCGCAAGGAAAAAGTCCCCGCGGGCCCCATGATGGTCGACGGTTTTACGATCGGCGATATGCAGGAAGTCGTTATCCGCGACCGGCAGGCACTGGCTTCGGACGGCATGTTTGTCATCATCGCAACCGTAAACCTTCGAACGGGACAGCTGAAAAAATCTCCCGACATCATTTCCCGCGGCTTCATCTACCTCCGCGAATCGCAGAATCTTCTTGCTGAAACGCGCCTCTTGGTTAAAAAGACCACCGAGGATTTGGCGAACGGCATGAATCCCATCGACCTTGAATACATCAAGACGAACCTGACAGATACCGTGGAGCGTTATTTGTTCCAGAAGACGAACAAGCGCCCGATGGTTATTCCCGTACTTATCGGGGTTTAAGGCGGTTTAACTCGTCCCAAAAAGGAGCCTCATCAACGCCGACGGGGACGCTGATCGTGATTGCGCTGTCCCCTTCCTTCACGTGTATGTAGCTTGAGCCTACGTGTTCGTCGAGCGGAGTATTATACCCGCCAGGGCCCCGCACAATTATCTTGGCGCGGAGGCCGTGCCTCGCGGCAATCTGCGCGGCGGTATCCGCGCGATCGGCTTTCATTGTGTACCCTGTCTCGAAGCGTCCTCTATCTTTAGCCATATGGGAGCACTCTACTCTCAAAAAGGAGTTCGTTCAACATGATGCTTTTTGATACACTCTGCTTCCCATGCATATAGCGGAAAAAGGCCGTATGCCCTCCTCGGAGGCAGGCCCAAGAATTTGCGGTAAGAGCCTGCACCATCACAACAAATGGGCCGCGTGGATGGTTGAGTATCCCGACGGAGAAGTGCGGCACTACTGCATGTGGTGTTTTTTGGGTATATGTCTCAAGCTCCCGACAGGGTCTAAGGTGAGCGCGCTTATTCCGAAACCGCCGAATCGCTAGTCGGCAAGCAGATACGTACCGCGCTTTCTCGCAATCATTCCTTCGCCAAGAAGCGCTTTGAGCTGCGCCGCGAGTCTCGCACGGTCGAAACCAAGAGCCGCAAGACGAGCAGGCGTTCGACCGCCTTTCGCTAACTCTTTAAGAATTGCGCCGCGTATTTCCCTGTCGGAACCTTTAAAAGGCTTCTGCCGCGCATGATGAGCGCTTTTCCGCGACGGATTCGGAACGGTTTTCTTGAGGTGCGCTCCGTAATCCATCAACGCCCAATACCATTCGCGCGGATTTTTTCTGTCTTCAACTGCTACTATATATGATAGCACTTCAGCATCCCTGACCCGTTCTTTTTTCGGAAAAAAATGATGGAGGTACGCCGCGCGGATGTTGGTCTCAATCATTATCTCGGGAAAATTGAACGCAAAAACGCGCACGGCAGACGCGGTATAGGGTCCGATTCCCGGAAGTTTTAGAAGTTCCTCTTTCTCCTTCGGGAACTTCCCTCCGTATGCGTCGGTAATGACTTTCGCCGCCTCGCGGAGCATTTTTGCCCGCCGGTTATAGCCTAAGCCCTGCCACGCTTTCAAGACGTCTGACAAAGGCGCGCGGGATAAGGCGCGCGCCGTGGGAAATTTTTTAAGAAACGCCCGATAAAACGGAATGACGCGCTCTACCTGCGTTTGCTGAAGCATTACTTCTGAAACGAGAATTCGATACGGATCGCGGGTTTTCCTCCACGGTAAATCATGCCTCCCGCTTTTTCTGTAAAAACCGAGAACGGTTTTTTTAAAAGATTGAAACTTAGATTTCGTATATAACATCTTTCCGCTCTACGACCGTTTTCCAGCCGCGCTTTTTTGCCTCCGCATACAGTCCGCTCGACGGGTTGAAACAAATCGCGGTATCCACCATTTCAAGAAGCGGAACGTCGGTTTCCGAATCCCCCACGCCGACCGACTTTTCAAACGTCAGATTATTGTTTTCTACTGCGCGTCGTATGACTGCCGCTTTGTCGAGAATCAAACCTTCATCGACGACGCTCCCGGTCAGGCGTCCGTCCGCGTCGGTCTCATAGATAATGCCGTACCATTTATCAAAACCCAGCTGCGGGCAGAACACGTCCAAGGCCGCTTTCGGCGAGCGCGAAATAGCAAGAAGAAAATAACCCTCACCTTTCAAGCGCTTCACCAAATCCCGCGTATACCGGTACACGTGCTTCGATTGGGCGCCAATCGCCTCTTCCGCGGTTTTCGTAAAATCCTCCTCGCGGATTCCGCGGAAATGAGCGTAACTCGCCTCCACCATCGCGCGCACGTACGCGTCGTAACTCCCTTCCCTGTTGACCCATTTCTCTTTCTTTTCGCCGTAGGTCTCGCGCATCGAGGCGGGCACGTGCCCGTTTTTGATGAGGCGCTCCACCAGTTCTATAAAGAGAGACGATCGGAAAATAGTGCCGTCAACATCGAAAGCCGCTACCGGGCGCTGTGCCATTGCACTCATACTAATCGGCTTTCGGCCAAATGTCATTCGCCTGAGGATAGAGTTTCGTTAAAGGGTGCTCGGCGCAGTCGTGCCGCCGCGCGGGGCACACATACCTTCCGTACAACACGAGCCCGTTATTCACGTATTTCCAGTCTTTCTCGGGTATAAGCGCCTCCAGATCTTTCGATATCTTTTTCAAATCGCTCTCGTCGGAAAGTTCAAAGCGGCGCGCGAATCGCTTTACGTGCGTATCGGTCGGAATGCCGGTCCATGTTTCATACAGCTCTCCGAGAATAACGTGCGCGGTTTTATATCCGACGCCGTGGAGGGCAACCAGCGCATGCTCGCTTTTCGGCACGATTCCCTTATGCAGGCGGACGACGTCTTTCGCGGCAAGAATAACCGCTTTTGTTTTGTTGCGGAAAAACGGAATGGCGGATATTTCTCTCTGAAAAACCGCGGGCGTGGCCTTCGCAAAATCAGCCGGCGTTTTGTATTTTTTGAAGAGCGTCTCCGTGACTTTATTGACCGCCTTGTCGGTGCACTGCGCGGAAAGAATGACCGAAACGACGAATTGGAAGGGTGTCGCGTACTTCAGCTCCGATTCGGGCTTCGGATATGCCCGCTTCAGGTAACGGACTATGTTCCCCGCGCGCGCCCTCCGGCTACTGAAGCGTTTTAAGGTCACTGAGGACTTCTTCGGCATGAATTTCTGGTTTAACTTTTTCGTAGACTTTCGCAATGTTACCTTCGGGGTCTATGAGAAACGACGAGCGCACGATGCCCATATATTTTCTTCCCATCATGTTCTTTTCCTGCCAGACGCCGTACGCCTCTATCGCCTTCTTTTCCGTGTCGGCCAAAAGAGGAAAACGGAGATTACAGCTCTCGGCGAATTTCTTGTGGCTTTCGACCGAATCTGCCGATACGCCCCAGACGACGGCGTTCAGTTTTTCGAAACTCGGGAATGTATCGCGGACGGCGCACGCTTCCTTCGTGCAGCCCGGGGTCATATCTTTCGGATAAAAATACAGCAACACCCACCTCCCCCGTTCATCCTTGAGAGAATGCATGGCTCCGTCCTGGTCCGGAAGGCGAAAGTCTGGCGCTGTATTTCCTGCAATCGGCATCTCGCTATTGTACACCGCGAGGCTTGGCTTCAATGTTAAGGACACTTGACACGTTTGCTATACTAGTAATGAGTGCGGAATAAGCCGCGCCTAACCAAAAACCGTATGGATATGAAACCCATGCCGATAGACGAGGAAGAGTTGAAGAAGCGTTTGACTCCTGATGAGTACAGAGTCCTGCGCGAAGGAGGCACGGAAGCCCCGTTTTCAGGAGATTTGCTCAAGGTTGATATGGACGGCACGTTTACCTGCAAGGTATGCGGCAATCCCCTTTTTGCGTCGAACTCGAAATTTGATTCGGGAACCGGCTGGCCGTCTTTTGATACCGCGATTCCGGGTTCCGTGAACCTTTTGGAAGATGCGTCGCACGGTATGCGGCGCACCGAGGTGCAGTGCGCGAAATGCGGGTCGCATCTGGGACACGTATTCGACGACGGGCCGACCGAGACCGGAAAGCGTTACTGCATTAATTCCGTCTGTTTACTCACTGAAGAGAATTAACATATGAAAACTGAAATAGCCGTATTCGGCGGGGGCTGCTTTTGGTGCACCGAAGCCGTATTCAAAATGCTGAAAGGAGTCGTCGCGGTTGAGCCGGGATATGCGGGCGGACGCATACCGAATCCCACGTATGAGCAGGTCTCTGCCGGAAACTCCGGGCATGTTGAGGTTGCAAGGGTCGAGTACGACCCCGCGCTCATATCATTCAAGAGCCTCATGACCGTCTTTTTCGGAAGTCACGACGCGACCCAAATAAACCGCCAGGGAAACGACGTCGGAGAGCAGTATCGCTCGGTCATCTTCTATACGACCGAGGAACAGAAGGCGGAGGCAGTGGCGTTCATAAAGTATTTAAACGACTCTTCAAAAGAAGGCAAACCGATAGCGACGACGGTTGAGCCCTTGTCGAATTACTCGACCGCCGAGGACTACCACAAGAATTATTACGCGAACAATCAGAATCAGGGATACTGCCAGGTCATCATCGCCCCGAAACTGCAGAAAGTGCAGGAAAAATTCGGCGAGCTTCTTTCGGAACACGCACGCGCCTAACGCGCAGGAGAGGGGGAAAAGACTAGTATTCTCCTCGTTGCGGGGTATACTTCCGCCATGCGCAAAGCATACGTACGAGAATCCAAAACGGACCCCGTTGTGGAGACCGATTCGATTGAGTCGGGAGAATGGGTGCGCCTCGAAGCGCCGACTCCCGAAGAGTTGAAAGAGGTCGCCGACAAATTCGCTTTGGACGAGAGCCTTCTCAAAGACGCCCTGGACCCTTTTGAGGCGCCGCGCTTTGAAATTGAAGAGGGCAATGTCTATATCTTCCTCCGCTATGCCTTCAGCAACGAACCGCCGGGCACGGCCCCTCTCCTTTTGATACTCGCCAAAGACGCGATTATTACCGTAGCGCCGGGCACGCCTTCCTTCTTGGACCGTTTCCAAACGGGCGCCGTCCCCTACTCGACCAACGAACGCACGCGCCTTCTCATTCAGTTCATCGCCGAGGTGACCGCCCGCTACAACGCCTCGGTCACGAAAATTCTGCGCGCCGTGAACAGAAGGAAACAGCGCATCCCCGATATGGATGAACAGGATACGGTCGATTTCGCCGCACACGAAGTCGCACTGAACTCGTTTCTGGACGCCTTGGTGCCTCAGGCGTCGGTTCTTGCGAAAATCGTAACCGGAAAAACGATTCCGATTACGGAAGACGAGCGCGAGGCGGCTGAAGACGCAATGCTTTCAACGACCCAGCTCATCGATCTCTCCCGCTCGATACTTGAAACCGTCCGGAGCATCCGCGAAGCGCATAACACTATTTCAACCCAGCAGCTGAACAAAGTCATCCGCCAGCTGACGGCTTTGACGGTTTTGGTCACCATCCCGAACGTGATTACGGGATTCTACGGCATGAACATTGCGCTTCCGGGCGCCGACTCGCCGTTTGCCGCGGGCGCCATCATACTCACCATAGGGATTCTCCTGGGAGTCACCGCAATGCTCTTCGTTAGGAACAAGTGGTTTTAGGAAGCGTCCTGCTTGGTTTGAGGATGTTCGAGGCCCAAAATACGCCTCGCAAGGCTTACCAATAACGCGCCGCGCTCGTGTGAATTGAATTTGCGCATTAAAATCTTCTGTTCGTCTTGAAGCCGGAAAAATTCCGTAAGATGCCGCCGCTGTGACGTGAAATAATTCTCGCCGCCGTCCATAGTGGATTTATTCGTCTGCCTACGATGTTCGGCAATGAGGCCGGCATTCGTGTGTATCTGTTCCGCGACCGATTTTGCGGAAGGCGTAACGCGCACGGTTCTGGGATCTACGAGCCGGTAGAGCATTCTATTCGCAAACGGAGTTTCGTTTCTCATGAAATACAAAATTAGGACTTGAATTCGTTCGTCCCCTCCTCTTCCCTCTCTTCAACAGCAAATTCGTCCATGCCGAAGTAGTGGGCGATTTCATGCCACATCGTATCGCGCACGATGTTTCTGATCCTCTTTTTCATCGGTTCCGTCGGCTCTTCGCCCCATGCCACCAATTCGCCCACGCCTGATTCTTCGGCGGCAAAGCGGATAATGGGGTTTTTGAAGATGGTTATCGTATCGGGCAAGGTTCCTCCGACGCCGTAGCCGTCCCCGCGCTCCGAAAGCGGTATTCCTTTATAAAGGCCGAAAAGCGTGTGGCCTTCGGGTACGTCGTTCTCCTTCAGAGTCTCGGCGCTCGGCTCGTCCTCGACGAGAATCGCGACGTTTTTTACTTTGTTCTTGAATTTCGGCGGTACCATTTCAAACGCGTCCGCTACCAGTCTGTCGAATTCGTTTTTAGTCATAGTTTGTTGACGATAGCAATATTCGAATATCCGTCCTTAATATAGAGCGCAATCGTGCCGACGCGGTAATCCGCGTCACCCTGTGAAGGCGCAAGAGCGTCGAAGCACGCCTTCGCGGCGGTCTTTGCATCCCCGAAGTTCAGGCTAACGTCAAGCGGCTCTCCGGAAAATGACGGCGTCGGCTTCACGTCTGCGCCGCCGTACGTGGAGATGTATCTTCCTTCGCCCGAAACGAGCGGCACAGCCCAGGAGGAGCGGTCGATGCCGTCCACTGCATAGCGCGCAATATGAATCGCCGCGTCCATGCCGGAGGAGGTTTTGACGATGCAGCCCGTGATGCGGGGCGTCTTGTATTCATCCGGCTCGTAGGCTTCTTCCGACATAGCGTAGGAAAGCTGTTTTTTCGCTTCGCGGTTTTCGAGAGACGTAATATTCTCAATCTGGCGGCCGTTTGCAACCACCGCGCCGTTTTCAAAAAGCCTCAGAGCGGGATATTCCAAAAGCTCCGGGTTTCCCTGATTCACCGTGTCATCGACGCCGCCCATAAAAACCGCATCGCCTTTTTGAACGAACCTGCGCGCCAACGACGAAGGCGAGCGGCCGGTCGCTCCGTATAAAAGAACGAATGCGCCGCCGTCTTGTCCCACGGCAAGAAAACGGCCCGGATAACGGACTGACTTAAGAAGATTAATCATGCTGTGTAGGAGCGTATTTTCTCGATAATCGCGTCGGTGTCTGCATACAGTTGTTCCAAGTTCCCGTCATTATTGAGCGTAAAGTCCGCGAGCGCAACCGTGTGCTTCAAATTCTGAACCGAAGGGTCGTCGCTTTTCGACTCGCGCTCTTCCTGCATCATAAATTCCGGCAACGAGACGTTATCGGTAACCGATTTGCGCAGCGCAACGCGTCCGTAGCGGATGTCCGGATTCGCGTCGACCGCAAGAAGCAGCATCCCTTTTTTGCGAAGCTCTTTCACCTCGCCTACGGTGCGGATAGACTCGATGACGGCATCCGTGCCCGCGCGCTCGGCGCGCTCATACAGCGTATCAAGTATGTAGCTCGCGCCTTTCTGGCGGCGCAATTCGTTTGCCAATTCCGTCAAGGTATCGCGGTTTGCGGGAATTCCGCGCTTTTCTAATTCCTCCATCAGAAAACCCCGCACGGAATAATAGCCGAATCCCAGTTTCCTGAGGTAATCCGCGACCGTCCCCTTGCCTGCGCCGTTCGTGCCGGTAATGCCTAAGATAATCATGATGCGCTTTCGGAATTTTCGTCGAGCATAAATCCGCCCGCCTGAAGTTCCCACAGCTTTCGATACAGGCTTTCGGGTTTTTTCAAAAGCTCGTCGTGCGAACCGTCTTCCTTTATGGCGCCTCCTTCGATTACGAGAATGCGGTCCATCTTGCGTATGGTCGAGAGGCGGTGCGCGATAACAATCGCGGTCTTCCCTTTCATCAAAGAATCGAGGGCATCCTGAATCAGGAATTCCGAACGCGAGTCGAGAGAAGACGTCGCTTCGTCCAGGATAAGTATCGGCGCATCCTTTAGTATCGCGCGGGCAATCGCGATTCTCTGGCGTTCGCCGCCCGAGAGTTTCACCCCGCGCTCGCCCACGTATGTGGCGTATTTTTCGGGAAACGCGTCGATAAATTCGTCGCAGTGCGCAAGACGCGCCGCCTCGTACACTTCCTCATCGGTTGCATCGGAGCGCCCATAACGGATGTTTTCAAGAAGCGTCCGGTGGAACAATACCGGGTCCTGCGGAACAAGGGCGATAGCGCGGTGGAGGCTGTCCAAAGTCGCGTCCGAGATGTCCTGCCCGTCAACCGTAATCGAGCCGCCTTTCACGTCGAATAAGCGCAAGAGAAGGCGCACAAACGTCGTCTTGCCGGCGCCGGAAGGCCCCACTAAGGCGACTTTCTGGCCGCCCGGAATCTCCAAAGAAAGCCCGTCTACGACCGAACGGTCGTCGTCGAAATTAAACACCACGTCATTGAAGCGTATCTCGCCCTTCGGCACTGAAAGCGCGCTCGCGCCTGCGCGGTCCCTGACCTCGTGCGGCAGCTTCATGATTTCGACCATCTCCTTCGAGTCGGCGAACACTTCATACAAAGTGCGTACGATGCGGCCGAAATCCCACAGCTGGTTTGAGAGCTGAATCACATACACCTGCGCCAATACCAGGGTGCCCAAAGTGACGGTCCCTTCGCTCCACAAGGTGACGCCGAAGTAGAAAATGAAAAATTCGGCGAGAAATATAAGAAACGCCTGCACGCCGTCGAAGAGATTTCCCAAATTCCACGTAAACTGCGTAATCTTCGCCTGTCCGCGGGTAACTTTTTTAAAACGGTCGCTCTCTCCGCCAAATGCGGCGAATAAAGAAACCGCGTTCTGGTTCGCGATAATATCCGCCAGGGTTCCCGTCGTTTTCGAATCCGCCTCGGCGACCTTGATGTTGTATTTCACCCGCCACATAGAGAAGACGAGGTTTGCGACGAGAAACAGCGAAACCCACACGATAATCACGTAGGCGAGGAGCCGCTCGGCGCTCCACGTAACGACAATCGCCGAAATAATGGTGACGGTAAGCGGAATGAGGTTGAAGGCGATCGTATCGATGAACCGCTCCAGCCCGCGCGCAAAGCGCGACACGCGCTGGACGATACTTCCGGTAAAATTGTTCGCAAAAAAGGCGTGCGAATGTTTGATGGTGTAATCAAACGCCTGCTGGCGCAAGCGGGCCATAGTCTGCGCCTCAACCGATGCCACGCTGAAATCGCCCACCCTTCTTAGAACGAGCCTGCCGAAGTTCCATCCGGCAATCGCAATCACAATTGCGGTCAAAGCGGGCAACAACGCGGCAGCGTCGCCGCCGCCGGCGAGCGTATCAAAAAGGTGTTTATAGGAAAGCGGGACGAACGTAGCGCGTATCGTTTGGTCAAGAACAAATGCGGCCAAACCTAAGAAAAGCACCCACTTCTGGGGCTTGAGTCCCTGCCACATAGCGGCAAGAATGTCCCATACCCCTACCTTGGGGTATTTAATCTGCTGCATCCGAACAGTATCTCAGGAAATACGGCTTGCTACAACGCGATTTTAGAAGCCCAGTTTCTCTTTCACGAAGATAAGATCAATGCGCTTCGGCTGCGGTTCTTTGTTGAAAATGAGCGCTTTCGAAAGGTTTGTGTGAATGCCGTAGAGCTGTTGCATATGGACGTCCTCGAGAGGAATAACGTACTCTTCGATACGCTTCCATGCGGCATCCATGTTCGGAACGATTTTCTGCGCGCCGACGACCCATATCACATGCCCCGCGGTAAACGCATATGCGGGGAGCTGGCTGCCGGTATTCGAGCCGATAAGTACCTGCCCTTCTTCCGTAACCGCATGCACGCTTCCCAGAAAGTAATCCGCCAAGGTGGCCTCGCGCCTCAGAAAGCTCTGTTTCGCCTTATCGGGTTCGGAAACGATTGCATCTTTCAGATTCTTCCATGGATGATTCCCCGACTTCAAAAGATCGACGAAGCCGATCTCTTCGAGAGTAACGGAAGAGCCCGTCATGACGGACGAGTTCGCGGGAATCATATCCTCGATTTTTTGAAGCGCTTCCGCCTTTGTGGCAACGACGGACGCGGTTATGTTTCTCGGCGCAAGAGCGGCGGCGGTCTTGTCAATAACGGCGTCCGTTGCGATGGTGTCGTACTGCATATTTATTTTTTCTTAGTTTTTGGCTTTCCTTTTAAAACGGGCAAATCGGCGGCAAGCTTTTTCAAAAGCCCCGCCATATACGAAACATTCACCGAATACAGGACTTCCTGCCCGCGGCGTTCGTCAGAAACCAGAGACGCCGCCTTAAGGACTTTAAGATGCTGGGATGCGGCGGGCTGAGGTATGCCTACCTTTTCCGCAAGCTTGCAAACGGGCATCGGCTCCTGCATCAAAGCTTCAAGGATGCGGTAGCGGTTTTCGTTCCCGATTCCCTTCCCCATCTTCGCAATCTCTTTGCACAAATCTGTCATATGCGAATATTAGCATATATCTATATACGCGCAAGCGCGGATTAGCCATGCGTTCAGCGCTCAGAAATGGTGCCTTCGACGGTATCAAAACGTTCCTGTATGGCGGTTGAAATCGCGAGCAAAGCCCGCGCGGCCTGATCGGTTTCTTCCGTATCGGCAAGCGCCGCGGAAAGCGCGGCGTCGAGTTCCGTCTGGAGCTGTTTTTTGGTCACGTACGTCTGGAGGAAAAACCTATACCATGGAAATTTGACGCCGATTCGCGCTTCAGGAGTCTTCTCATAGGGATGCACCTCAAGCCGTATCGGATACGCGAGCGGAAACACGCCCAAGAGGCGGCCGGTTGCTTTATAGGTAAGCGATAAATCGCGCGCTGACAAAACCACTTTCTCGAGGCTCGGATTATCAAGAATCGACGAAGCCGCCGCAAGCGCGAAATCGCCCTTGGTGCGGAAACGCTCGGACAAAAAGCGCGACAGGGTAAGCTTCGAAACTCCGCGCGCGGCGAGCGCTTTCCTCACGTCTTCGGCGGAAAGCGAAACGTCTCCCCCGCCGCCCCTGCCTCCGCCGCTTCCGAAAAAGACCGCCTGATTGCCGAGCAAAGTCGAGAGTATGTCGGACCCCGTTGATCCCGAACCGGCGTTGTTGGAACCGTTACTTCCGTCGCCTGTTGCGGAGACTGTTACGGTCACTTGCGTGTCGGGTAAGGGCGCGCCATTTCCTCCCGTAGCTCCTCCGCCGCCTCCGCCTCCGGTTTCACCGGCTCCGCCCGTACTCCCCCCGCCCCCTCCGCCCGAAGAACCGCCGCTCAAAACGTCAGGCTCGCTTCCCGTGTAGTTGATGTTTATTGAGTTCGAATCGTTACTGTAATCCGCGGCCAAAGAAACCTGCGGAAAAAGAAAAATCAGCGCAAACAAAAAAGCGGCCATTAAATAATGATACCGCCTTTTAACCGCGCAGGGTCACTCGAAAACGACGGGTATAGAAACGCTTGCGTCCTTGTCCGGCTCTCCCGACGGATTGTCCTTCTTAAGAATCAGGGTCGCGGGGCCCGCATACTCTCCGGGAACGGTAATCGTTTGGGAAAACGGAACGAATTCAGTCGTCATCCACTCTCCGTCCGCCGATACGGGTCCTTGATACAGAACGGCACCGGTTGCGTCGCGAACTTCAATCGGGAACGACGCTTCGAAATACCACGTGCCGCGCGCTTCGCCCGAGACTTTGAATGTATGCGCGATTTCGTCGCCCGCATCCGGTCTTTTGACGATTATCGCGTCTTCGCTTGCATTCGTGTAAGAAACTTCGGGTGCGGATACGTGCGCCTCTTTCTTCTGATCCATCAGATAAAATGCTCCCGCCCAGAGAGCGCCGATAACGAGAAGTACCGCGAGAAACTTCATGCTTACCCTTTCGCCGCTTCCCCGCCGATGCCCTTCAGCACCTCTTCGGGATTTTTGCTCACCTCTTTCATTGCCGCATCCAAATCGGCATCGGTGCCGTTCGGGGTCTGCGGAGGCATCGGCTGAGTATCTTCGGGTTCAGTGTCGAAAAACATGTATCTCGCTTAGGGGAATAATATACGGGAAGAGTAGCACAGGATTACGCGCTTTTCCTCCTTAAAACGAACAGCATGAGGACGATAAGGAATGCGAACGCCGAGAACGCAACCAAGGGGAACGTGATATAGCCGAGCTCGAATATGTAGCGTTTGCCGCAATCCCCGACCCCTGAAGCGGGGCACGGCAGGTTATGGCTCCCTGTCATTTGCATATAGTGCTGGTAGAGGGATACCGCCGCGCCGAAAACCGAAAACCAGATTGAATAGAGGGCCGCGCGCGTATCTTTAATGAAAAACGCAACGCCGAGCATGACGACCTGCGGGTAGATGAATATCCGCTGCAGCCAGCACAGCCCGCACGGCACGATGCCGAAATATTCCGAATAGACGAGACTCATCGCGGTCACGAACGCGGCCATAAGAAACCCGATGCCGATGCCCCATTTCCCCAAAAGATTCTCCGCAAAGGAGAGCGCGGGGATGCGCATGAAATACAGAACGAGAAGAAGCGCGGTCGCCGCCTGAAGGAGCGCCGTGCCGATACCTACCCACTGATTCAGTTCAAGAACGGTCATTATTCAGGCAACGGGCAGTTCGTCTTTTCGGCCAACGTCGCGAGTTCCTGCTCGCCCGTCAGGCGCGTGCCGTCGGGAAACTCCCACGTCGGATAATTCTTGATTTCTTTGTCGATACAAACCTGCGTCTGCGTATTGCCGTCGGGCATCGAGCACTCGACGTACGGCAGTTTTGAAACCGAAGAGCCGAACATCGCTTTCTGCTTCTGGCAGTGCGGACACCAGAAGGCGCCGAAAAATACGGTGCCGGAGTCTTTAATGCAGGTCGCAAGCTGGTCGTACTTGCCGTCGGGGACGGTCTGCGAGGAAGTGCCCCAAAAGACGACGCCTCCGAGGATTAAAGCCACGACGACGATACCGCCGATAATAAGGGTGTTATTTTTCATGCGCCCAGTATAACGCAGCCCGCAATCAGGGCTCAACTGCCCCGCCTGAACCTGAAAGGCGCGACACGCGATACATGGCGTACAAAAGAACCGCCGCCGCCGCGTACTGGCCGACGGTCAAGACCGTACCGTAGAGGAAATAATCTATCGCGACCGCAGTTACGGGAAACGCGAGCTCAATGATAGTGGAAACCCGCGCGGGCGTGTCTTTAAGCCCGCGGTAGTAAATCCACAGCGCGAACATGCCGGTCGAAAACGCAATCGCGACCAGTATCCCTATCTGCGAAAGCGTAATCTGCCCGAAGGACGGCAGGGCGCCCAAAGCGAGGACCAAAATGAACGCAAACGGAACCGTGAGAAGAAACCGCAAGCCCGTGATGAACGTGTTCGAGTGCTTCATCAGCGTCAGCCGCGAAAATGCGGTCGAAGATCCCCAGCAGGCGGCGGCAAGGAACGCGAGCCCCGCCGCTGCGACGTACGCGCCCCCCTCGCCGAAATTCACGATACCGTTTGGAAACGTAACGAAATATCCGGAAACCAAGGCAAGTCCCGCCCATATCGCGTACCCGCGCGTAATGCGTTCTTTCAAGACCAGCGCCGCGGTGAGTATCGTGAATATCGGCTGGAGTTTCTGCACGAGAAACACGACCGAAAACGGGATGAAGTTGATTTGAAGCAAGGCCGCGGTGAAGAAGAGCGTTCCTAAGACGCCGGAAAATAAAGAAACGAGGACGACCGCTCCCCACTCGGTTTTTGTGAGGTGCTCTTTCTTCCAGAGCTTGATGATGAACGGCAGGAGGATAATAAGTCCGATCAAATGCTCGAAAAAAACGATAGAAATCGGCGGCAGCGAATAGAGAGAGCGGCGCAACACGCCGTCCAAGCCCCACAGAATCGCGGCGATAAAAATCAGAACGGGACCGTTAAATATATGTTTCATAATGATGCGCGTATAAATAAAAAACCCCGTCCTTGGGGGTGTATGTGCGGCAATTCGATGCTGCTATCATATATGATAGCAGCCCAAAAGTCCGCAGCATCCTTCTTTCATCCCGACTGTACCCTTCGACTACGCTCAGGGTCCTGAACGCACTGAAGGACGGTCGCTCGAGGAATTTCACCTCGTCCTGGCCCGACGTAACGTCAAACCTCGCGGAGTATACCGCCGATTGGGAATTGCTCTCCTCGCGGACAGCGCACCCGACCCCCGAAGGACAAGCACAGTATACGCCGAAAAAGCGCCTTAGAATATTTTCTTTTTCTCCTCGATATCGACGAGAATGTTGTTGTCGTACACCCCGCCTTCGAAGGTATGCAGGGTGTAATCGCCTGTCGTCGGATTCATAAACTCACCGAGTCTTCCGGTCGTCGCCAAATCGGCAACGACGAATGCAATAAGGTTATGTTTGCCCGTGTCGGCCCCCGTTCTGACCGCGCGTTCGCCTTTCACGGCGCGCGCGAGGATGTCGTCCTGCGCCGGAATTGCCGTATGATCGGAAAGCTCCAATCCCCACTTCGCGGCGCGGCGCTGCCCCGAGGCGCACATACGGCTGCCGTCAGGATAGGTAAATACGGGAAAGCTCTTTTTTCGCTCATTCTTTATATTATACGCCATTTTGGCGTATAAGTCAAACTCTTTTTAACGCCTGCTTCGCTCCCCGTAAACCAGTGTCGTTCTCAAGAAAACCGAAAAAGGCGCCTGAACCCACATACCACAGCATGTGAATCGCGATTGCGTAGTAAATGCCGCCTTCGACGGTAAGAACGAGGAACGGCAGGACGAATCCGCCCAAGGTCGCAAAGATAGTGAAATACAAAGCCCAGATGACGCGGGTCGTCATGAACATGTGGAGGTGCGAGAGGAAAAAGATGCCGGCAAACACGGGGACGAGGGTTTCAAACGGTACGCCCGCTTTCGCAAGAAGTAGAATTAAAATGCCCGCGACAATCTGCTGGAATATCACATCCCCCGTTTTCGAGAGAAGGTATTTGTCTTCAATCAGAAGAAACTGCTGGTCGGGGTTCGCCTTCGCCAATTTATCCGGTTCTTTGTCCGTTTTTTCCAAGCGGTCATACACCCACGGATTCACGACGAACAGGACCGCGAGGCACACGATGATGCTCGTAACGGAGTGCGGGAAGAAAAGCTCGATTGTATACGCGGGAAACAAAAAACCGACGCCGACTCCCATGCCGATAAAATACAAAAACGTCAGGGCGGGATTCTGTGAAAACGTCAGGTGGAGCTTGCGGTTAAACAGATAGATGAACGTGAGGCGGTTTATGAGAAACGCCGCGAACAAAACTCCGACCTCGACCCAGAACGTCATATCGGGCGTACGCGGTCCAGCAACTCTTCCATATATTTCATCTCAAGCGATACGTACGCCGCTTCGGCTCCGCGGACATGCGCGCGCAGGCCGCGCGTATCGGGCAGAGTCGCGATGTCGGGAGCCGATTCGATAATCGAGTCCACGCGATACCGGTCAAATGGGCTCAAACGCATGTCCGAGAAATCGCGCCTGAGCGCGTCCGCAATCAAAGCGATTCGAACGCCATGCTCGTTATACGCGCGTTTCGCGTGATACCCGAGTGCAAAGCCTTCCGCCATATCTTGAGATTTTACTAGGCGCATGCGCCCCGCCGCAAGCGGGGGCGCGTTATTCCTTGCGGCGCGATTTAGAGCGCTCGTTTTCGGTCAAATATTGTTTTCTGAGGCGCACGGAAGACGGGGTGATTTCAAGAAATTCGTCCTCCCCTATTATTTCAAGCCCGCGTTCGATTGAAAGCGTCCACGGCGGAACGAGGTTTATCGCTTCGTCGGAGCCCGAGGCGCGCATGTTTGAAAGCTGCTTGCCTTTCGTCGGGTTCACCATCATCTCTTCGCCTTTCGACGTATTTCCCACCACCATGCCCTCGTACACTTCAGTCTGCGGCCCGATGTAGAGAACGCCGCGGTCCTGCAGGTTCCAGAGAGAAAAGCCCAGCGTCTTTCCGGTTTCCATGGAAATCATAGAGCCCGTCTGGCGGCGCTGGATTGTGCCGTCGAATTTCTTGAATCCGACGAAACGCGACGAAAGAATGCCTTCGCCCTTGGTATCGATGACGAACTGGTTCCGGTAGCCGAGGAGCCCTCGCGTCGGGCCTTCAAAAATAAGGCGCACCTGATTTTCGTGAACGAGCATGTTCTGCATCACGAATCCGCGGAGGCCTAAACGCTCGATAACCGCGCCTTGATACTCAGATGGCGTATCCACAATCACTTCCTCGAACGGTTCCGTTTTAACCCCGTTCTCTTCATGGAAAATAACTTTCGGCTGCGACACCATAACCTCGAAGCCTTCGCGGCGCATGTTTTCAAGAAGTATCGAGATGTGCAGTTCGCCGCG
>CAYZDT010000005.1:0-16819 GCA_964477415.1 uncultured Candidatus Saccharibacteria bacterium
TATCCACTAATAAAAATATATGGGAGTAAACAGCCACGGCGTAAGCCCTAAGAAGAAGCATAAACGCCCGCACAAGACGGCGAAGCGCCTCGCCGCCAAAATGGCGATGCTTAAGGCAAAAGCCTCGAGAAAGAAGAGAAAATAGCGTTCTCACATTTTTCTATGACAAAAACTTTTACCTGCAGCGAGCTGGGAGGATTGTGCGACGAGAAGTTTTCTGGAGAAACGCTTGATGGGGTCATGCAAAACGCCGTGCCTCACATGATGGGAGATGAAGCACATAAGACGCACATCATGAACATCGAAAAGACGACGGGGGAAACCAAGGAGATGTGGATTGCCCGCATGCAGAAAGCGTTCGCTGAGAAGCCCGCTGACGCCTAGCCGTATTTATTCACCGCAGACCCTTTTCATACCCCCGTATCGGGGGATACTGAAAGCATATGAATTACCACTACATTCGCGAGGTGGCCAAAGTCGGCGTCGGTCTCGTCTTGGCCGATTTAATCAGCGTCTTTTGGTTTTCCGGCATCGGCTGGTTTCCGGTTACGGTCATCGGCATGACGTGGACCGCGGATATGGCCCCCGTTATCGCGGTTTTCGATATCGCGCTCCTCATCATCCTCTCGCATCACGCGTGGCATTTGAAACTGCCCGTCTCATCGCCTTCGGAGAAAAACCTCTTGATGGCGTGTGCGGTGCTTTTTCTTATAGTTTCCGGCGCGCATCTCGCCAGACTTCTGTTTAACGCAAATCTGGTGTTGGGCGATTTCCTGATACCCGAGTGGCTCTCGTGGGTAGGCCTTGCGGTTACCGCGTACCTCTCCTACTCCTGCTTCCACTTCGCGCTCAAGAAACGCTAGGCACCATTCTGTTTTTATAGAAGCGAAGCGCCCACTTTGAAAGTTCAATCAACGCGACGTTCGCGAAAAGCCACACCGCTATTACCCACAGCAAATCTGCGGGCGGCGTTCCGATGAGGAATGCATCTTTAAACGCCGGCAGTGTAACGGTGACGATGAGAATAGCGACGGCGACAAGGACGCTCCAGTTCAGAACTTTGTTGGAGAGAACAGGGAAGGCAAAGACCGGCTTTTCAAGGCTTCTCAGTGAATACGCGGCGACGAGCATGTACGAGGCGAAACAGACAAAGAGAATCGAACGCGCGTCTTCCAAAGCGACGCCGTATTCAAGCAGTGCCCAATAGAGTACGAAGAGAAGCGCCGAGGTAATGACGCCGATACCGACGGTCAGCACTTTTACTTCGGTATTGAATATCGCCCCCACTGTTTTTCGGCCGGTCTTTCCGTGGTCGTGGTTGTCGTCGAACGCAAACGAAAGCGCCGGCAGGCTGCCTGTAAACAGGTTCACCCAGATAATCTGAAGCGCGGTCAGAGGAAGGGGGAGGCCCACCAACAGCGCGCCGCCGATTAAAAACACTTCGTCCAAAGCGTTCGACATAAGATACACGAACGCTTTTCTTATGTTGCCCAAGATGCGCCGCCCCTCCTCGATTGCGGCGACAATCGTTTTAAAGTTGTCGTCGAGAAGTATCAAATCCGCCACGCTTTTTGCGACGTCCGAGCCCGAGCCGAGCGCCACCCCGATATCAATCGCTTTGAGGGACGGCGCGTCATTGACGCCGTCTCCCGTCATCGCCACTACTTCGCCTTTCGCCTGAAAGAGTTTGCCGATGCGCAGTTTATCTTCGGGAGTTACGCGCGCGAATATGCGGATTCTCGGCAGCACTTCCGCAAGTTCGGCGTCCGTCATTCTATGCAGATCCTCTCCTGAAACGACGTGCGCGTCGGTCACACTCCAGCCTAATTCTTTCGCAACCGACATCGCGGTGCCTTTCAAATCGCCCGTTACCATAACGACGCGCGCGCCCAATTCTTCTATGCGCTGTAGCGCAGCAGGCGCCTCTTTTCTCACAGGATCGCTGAATACCAAGAGTCCCGCGAATGTGAGCGCGGCAACGTCCGCGGGCGCGGTCTTGCCCGCCTCAAGTTTGGCGCCGTCTTTTTTCGAAAGATACGCGACGCCTAAAATACGCCCGCCGTCCGCGCTGATTGCGTGTATCCGTTCCTCGAGAGCGACGTATTCGTCCTTTGAGAGCGCCGAGCGGGACAACAGAATGTCGGGTGCGCCGATAACCGCCACTTCGCCCGTTCCCGTATTACGCGACACGGAGAATTTATTCGTCGAGTTGAAATCTAAAAGCGAGAGGCGCGTTTTTGCGGCCTCCAGAACGTCGATGCCGTGCGAATTTGCCGCGCGGGCGATATTCGATTCAAACGGACGCCCCGAAAATTCCCACTCTTTTCTCGGCGCCGACGGATTCACAATCGCCGCGTCGGTTCCCAAAAGCGCCGCTTCGAGAATCTTTTTCTTCTCCGGCGTCAGGCGCTCCATTTTGAACGCCGCGTCGTGCGAACTTTCTTTCAAAAGCTCTTCGATAGGCATGATGCCGACTAAGCGCATATTCGCTTCGGTCAGCGTGCCAGTCTTGTCGGTCATGATGACGGTCGCGGAACCCAGCGTCTCGGCGGCAGAAAGATTTCTGATGACGCCTTTTTTTACGGCCAAACGCTCGACGCCGACCGCGAGTATAACGGTAAGTGCAATAGGCAGCGCTTCGGGAATGGAGCCCACCGCGACTGCCGCGGAGATGACGAGCATTTCCAAAAACGGTTCGCCGCGATGAACGCCGAGATAGACGAGACCGGCAATCAAAAGAAGCGTGAATCCGAAAATAATCCACGCTAGGCGCCACAAGGATTTCTGCAGGGGCGTTTCTTCGCGTCCCGTTTCTCCTACTAAGCGCGCGATTTTTCCGATTTCCGTCGCGGCGCCGATAGAGGTGACGACCGCCGTCGCGTGTCCCGCGACCGCCAGCGTTCCCGCGTGGAGCATATTCGCGCGGTCGGAAAGAATTGCGGCAGGCGGCACAACGTCGGCGCTTTTTGGGACGGGGAGAGATTCGCCCGTAAGGATTGATTCGTCCATCTCGATGCCGTTTGCCGAAATGATGCGGCAGTCGGCGGGCGCGCGGGAGCCTGAGGATACGGCGACGATGTCGCCAAGGGCCAGCGAGGAGGAATCTATTTCTTCCTGTATGCCGTCCCTCACGACGCGCGCCCGTTCGCGGATGTAGGACGTCAGTTTTTCAAGCGCGCGATCGGCGCGGAATTCCTGATAGAAACCAAGAATCACGTTTACCGCTATCGCAAGAAGTATGACGCCCGTATCAAGCCATTCTTGGAGGGCGGACGTCAGAAGCGACGCGCCTAAGAGAATGAAAATAAGCGGGCTTGCGAACTGGTGGAAAAAAATGGCAAGCGCGTTCGTTTTCCGTCCCGTCGGGAGCGAGTTTGCGCCGTACGTCTCAAAACGCTTTCGCGCCTCGTCGTAGGTAAGGCCGCGCGCGGCTGTTTGGAGAGAGGCAAACAGCTCGTCGGGCGACAGCGACCACGGGACGTGAGGCGGCATTTTAGAAGAGTCCATATATCTACGTACTATACTAGAACCTATCTCAAAAATAACCGCATGAAATACGCATTTGATTATGCTTGGCTGCTACGGCGCGCTTTCCGCGCCTGCGGCTTGCCGCTTGGACTCAACGTATCCCGGATACGTTTCGTCCTCCGCGACGACGCCTCGCTCGCGGAAAGCGTGCCTCGCTACGCCATTATTTTTTTAGATAGGTTCTAACCGCACGTATGGACCTGGGGGTATTTCTTTTCTCGAAAGTCGCATCGACGGAGACGTTCGTCGCAATTGTCCTCGCCCTTTTCGTCTGGCTCGTTTTCGCGCGAAAGGAGAGGGAAGCGGCAATTCTCGCGGTATCCGCCGCTCTCATGGGAGCGTCGGTTGCGGGATTAAAAGTCCTTTTTCATGTCGAACGCCCGCCGATGCCGGAATTGCCCGCCGACGGATATGCGTTTCCGTCGGGGCACGCCGCGTCGACGATGTTTCTGTGCGTTCTAGCGATTCTGTACGCCATGAAACTTAAAAGCCCTTATCTTCGCTACGGGCTTTCGGCGCTCGCCGTTTTTATTACGCTCGCAATAGGGGCATCACGGTATTTTTATAACGTGCATACGCCGCTTCAGATTATTGCGGGGTATGTGCTCGGCGCCTTCTGGGGTGCGCTTGCGTACGCGGCGTTACGGCGCGTCTCGAAATCGGGTTAAAATGAAGCAATCGTGAAAAAGATATCGAGAGCGGCAAGGCGGCCGAATCCGTATCTCGTACATTTGCCGAAAATCGCCGCATGGAGCGCGGGCGGACTCGCAACACTCGGCGCTTTGGTCGTCCTTTTGCCGCTTTTTGTATTTTGGTCGGATGAGTACGCGCCTCCCACCATATCTCCGCCGAAGCCGTTTACCGTCACCGTAAATCCCGCGACGAAAACGATTATTGAAGACCCTGCAATCGAGGCTGAGCTGTCCCGCCCGCCCGGTCAGGCCGCCGCGAGAGGCGCAATGGATGCGGTCGAGAAAATCGCATACGACGTGGCGTCGATGCCCGCATACAAACTGCTCGCCTCGGCCGTGGTGCCCGAATTCGTGACCGTCGAACCCGGCTTCAGAAAGGAAGAGGTCGCGGACGCGTTCGGAGAGGTTCTTTCGTGGAGCGCGGAAGAAAAGAAATCGTTCACCTCGCTTCGCGCAGCTTCAGACCCCGGCATACCGGAAGGCACGTTCGCGCCCGGACTGTATCTTGTTTCGGCGTCGACGACCGAGGCCGAGGCGGAGGAACTTGCGCGCGAGCGTTTTGAACGGATTATCCTCTCGCGCTATTCGACTTCGACCAGAGAGGCGGTTCCCCTCGACACAGCGCTTACGGTCGCTTCTTTGATACAGCGCGAAACGGGCGACCGTGAAGAAATGCGCATGATATCCGGCATCATATGGAACCGCATTTTCAGCGATATGCGCCTCCAGATAGATGCGACCCTGCAGTACGCAAAGGTAAACGCGAAAAAGGGGAAAATAACCGACTGGTGGCCGATCGTGGCTCCGCGGGACAAATATATCTCCTCGCCCTATAACACCTATCTGAATGAAGGCCTGCCGCCGAGTCCGATTGCAAGCCCCGGCGTTGCGGCCGTTATTGCCGCACTGAATCCGAAAAAAACGACCTGTCTCTTCTATTTCCATGACAAAAACGGCGAATTCCACTGTACGGACACGTACGAGGAACACGTGAAGCTTCTCAAGAAGTACTTCGGGCAGGGGAAATAAAGGAGGGAAGGCTCTCCACACCCCTCTAGGAAGCCCCCTCTGGAGTGGGTATACTGTGGGGGCACTTAACCAATAACCTATTTCTATGGTCAGAAAAGCCAATCCTGCATTACTTAAGCCTATGAACCTTTCCTCCGAGCTGGAGGCGGTTATCGGCAAGGGCCCTATGTCCCGCGGCGAGGTCGTTAAGAAGATCTGGGATTACATCAAGAAACACGACCTTCAGAACCCCAAGAACAAGAGAAACATCCTTGCGGATGACAAACTCAAGGCAATCTTCGGCGGCAAAGCGGAGGTTACGATGTTCGAGATGACGAAGCTCGTCTCGGCGCACCTCTCGTAAGCCCACATGGACGAAGGATTTGAGAAGCCTGAGGCGGATATCCAGACGGATGCCGCTCCGGCGAAAAAGAACAAGCTGATGTCGATTTTGGCGTACGTCGGCCCTTTGGTGATTGTGTCCTATATCGTCGCCAAGGATGACGCGTCGGTTAAATTCCACATCAAGCAGGGCCTGGTCCTCTTGGTCGGCATGGTCGCTTTGTGGCTCGCCGCCTCCGTATTTCCGTGGTTCGGACTCTGGATTATCTGGGGCATCGGACGCTTGGCGGTATTCATCCTCGCGATAATCGGAATCGTGAACGCGGCTAACGACAAACAGAAGGAACTTCCGCTCGTAGGCCAGTACGCAAAATACTTTGCTTTCTAAGCGCGCGCCCCGGATACCGGGGCGCGTGTTTTTCCTATGCTGAACCTGATTAAAGAACTGCATGCGCTTCAGGAAGAGGGGAAACTGCACGCGAAGCTGATTCTTCGCATTTCCATCCTCTTCGGCATTTCGTTTGCGACCGGAACGGCGGTTTTGTACAACATCCTCTTTCGCGGCGCCGAGTGGTGGATAGCGGCTTTGGTCGCGCTGGTCGGCTTCATTGCGGGCTTCTTTTTGTTTGCGCGCATGAACGTCGTGAAATGGGACGAGGGGGAACGGCTTCTTACGACCGCGCGCATGGATATCGCGGGATTCGCAATCCTCGTTTTGTACGTTCTTTTTGAACTCGGGTTCAAGATATTTCTGAACGACTTTTTCCCCGCGGAAGCGAGCGCGTTCATTCTCGCGGCGGTCTTCGGCACCCTCTTCGGCCGCGCCGTCGGCACGATGTTTGAAATACACCGCGTCTACCGCGCGACGAGAAACCGCGAACAGGTATGACATTTTCCGGCATCCGTGCGGTCCTTTTGGATATCGACGGAACCGTTCTCGATACGAACGACTATATCGTCCGCGCAATCGAGCATACCTTGCATGAATTCGGCTACGAAGTTCCTCCGCGCGAGGAATTGGCGAAAACGGTCGGTCTGCCGTTTGATGAAACGTACTATGCGATTCTCGGCCGGCGCGATATAGACGTGCTGCCGTTGCAGACCGCGCATCGCGCGTTTCAGCTCGAGAACCTGGACTTGTCGCAGCCGTTCCCGAATTCAATTCCGACTCTGACCGAGTTAAAAAAACGCGGATATGCGCTCTGTGCGATTACGTCCCGTCGAAGGAGTACTTTGATGCCGACTCTCGACAAAGACGGCCTCACGCCTCTTTTCGACCACATTATTGCCGCAGACGATGCGCCCGTATTAAAGCCGAGCCCCGTACCTTTGGAAATCGCGCTCGAGCGGATGCGCATGGTTCCCGAAGAAGCGATCATGGTGGGGGATACCGATATCGATATGCAGGCGGGCAAAGCCGCGGGCGTTAAAACGGCGCGCGCGTGGTACGCGGCGTACGCGCGATCTTCGGAAATTAAAGCCGATGCGGATTTGGAGAAAGACATTTCAGAACTTCTCGAATTTCTTCCGCCGATTGTGAAATGAATTTCAGATGAAAACGCTCCGTAACCGGAGCGTTTTTAAATCGTCTTCATATTCAGGCGAGAGCACATTCGCGCACTCGCGCTTATCAGTAATTTTTTCACTATGAAAAAAGTATCTTCGATGCTTGCGCTTCTCCTCGGACTTATAGCAGTCCCGGGACTTGCGCTTGCGGCTTTTACTCAAAATCTTTCGATCGGCTCAACGGGAGCCGAGGTGACGGAGTTGCAGACCTATCTAGCATCCGACGCTTCAATCTATCCCGAAGGGCTGGTGACCGGCTACTACGGCGAACTGACCAAGTCCGCAGTCGCCAGATTTCAGGCTAAGTACGGCATCGATCAGGTCGGTTCCGTGGGCCCCGTTACGCGCGCGAAGCTGAACGCGCTTATCGGTACGGGAGGCTCGGGCGGCCAGACAGGCGGCGATATATCGGCGCCCGTTGCGACCCAGTCAAACGTGTCGGTGTCGGGTACCTCGGCGACCATCCGCTGGTCGACGAACGAATCGGCGCGCCACCGCGTCATGTACGGCACCGTGTGGCCGTTCCTGTACGCATCGGCCCCGTCGGCCTCGGACACGTTCATTGACGCTACGGCCGATGTAACGCTCTCGGGGTTGTCTCCGAATACGCGCTACTATTTCACGCGCGAATCGATAGACCTCTCGGGGAACGTCATGTGGACCGTCGGCGAATCGTTCGTTACGGGCTCCTAGGCGCTCGGCTTCTCATGAAGCCTCCGCACGCCCGCCTTCGGCGGGCGTGCGGTATTATCAGGTACGGACTATGGCAGGCGACGTTATCGAGGTGAAGGTCAAGGTCACTCCGAACGCTCCGCGCGAGTACGTTGAAGAGGCGCCGTTCAATACCTTGCGAATCGGCGTTACGGAACCGACGGAAGGCGGCCGCGCGAACGACCGCGTGCGCGAACTTGCCGCTATCCACTTCGCGACTCCCGTAAAGAATGTCATGATAATAAAAGGAACGCGCGAGCGTTCAAAAATACTCCGCATATATGGCAGTACCAGCACGAATTAAAACCACCGGAAACGTAGCTTTGACCGACGAGCTGTCGGCGTTCGTTTCGCAAAAACTGGAACGATTGGAGAAACTGGTAGACGCGTCTGATACGACGAACCTGTTCGAGTTAGAGCTCGAGGAAAGGGCGGTTAAGGATAAAAATGCCGCATTCCGCGCGGAAATCAATTTCTCCTCAAACGGCAAGGTGCTGCGCGCAGAAGAGACGGGGGAGACGATGCACGCCGCAATCGACGGGGCGGTAGACGAAGCTGCCCGCCGGCTGAAACATCTGAAGTCGAAGCATACGGACGTCATGCGCCGCGGAGCCGCCCGCATCAAGGATTTTTTCAGAAATTTCCCCGGCGCCTGAAAGAATCATGCCGGACATGCGTCATATAAAACATATGGACACAGCGTTCAAGGCACATAACAAAATATCATCGATACTGCCCGCGCCGGTCCGCGCGTTAGGCAGGATTCTTGCGCAGGCGTTTGCCGCCCTCGATTTGACCCGTCTTGCCGGTCCGCGCCTCGCGCCTGTCTACGAAGCCGCGCTCTATGAGCGCGCATCGGCATATTTCAAAGGAGATGAACGCGCGAGTGCCGACGCCCAAAAACAAATTGCAGAAAAAGTAATACGCGATTTTTCGTTTGAAAAAGCGTCGAGCGAGGAGGCCGAAGAAGCAAAGCGCGATTGGCTCCGCATCACCGTCGCCAAGATAAACGGCTCTTCAGGCCTTTAGGAGGCGCGCTCGAAATCGGCGTACGCCATTTCCCGTTTGCCTTCGGGAATGACTTTAAGAATCCGGAATGAATCATTCTCCCACGCCGCATCCGTTATTTTGACGCGCATTTTTTTGCCGTTTCGTTCCGCGAAAAAATAGGTTCCGGGCCATCCCTCGTACGCGCAATATTTAAGATAATTCGCATATCCGTCACGGGACAAATCCAGAAGCCCGTCGTCTTTTGAAAGTTTCGGCGTAAAGGTCGCCGATGCATGGTCCTGCTCTTTGGGCGCGAGCATTCCCGAAAGGTAAGGTGGAATTGAATCCGCCAAGAGGTCGCCGCCTTCTTTCCATAAAAGCGATTCAAGTTCGTTTCTTTTCATCGGGCGGGAAAGCGGGAACGATTTTTGCGCAAGAACGGGACCGTGGTCGGTCTCAATGTCGAGAAGTATGACCGATACGCCGACCGTTTTCTCGTCCGCAAGAATCTGGGATTCGATAGGCGAGGGTCCGCGGTAGGCGGGGAGAAGCGAGGGATGCACGTTCAAAACCCCGCGCGACGGTTTTTCCAGTAATTCTTTGGGAAGAATCTTGCCGTATCCTGCGACGACGAAAAGGTCAAAATCCGCGAGCGTTGCCGCGAAATCCGCATCCGGTTTTTCGGGCTGCACGACGGGAATGCCGTTTTCTTTCGCCCACGTTTTAACGGGAGATTCGGAAAGCATAAGCCCGCGCCCTTTCGGTTTGTCCGGCACGGTCACGACCAAGGACGGCGCGAGGGACGCTTTCGCCAAAGATTCCGCCACCGCCACGACGAAGTCGGGCGTTCCGAAAAAGGCTATTTTATTTTTCATCGGGTTCTTCTTTCGGATTTTCCATGACCTCCTCGGCCTTGTCGACATAGAGTATGCCGTCCAGGTGGTCGCATTCATGCTGAAAGACCTGCGCCAAGAGGCCCGAGGCGCCGCGCTCAAAACGGATGCCCTCTTCGTCGTAGGCTTTGACGGTCGCCTTCAAGGCCCGCTTTATCATGCCGTGGTATCCGGGAACCGAGAGGCACGCCTCTTCCATCAGTTCCTTCTTCCGCGACATGCCGGTAATTTTCGGGTTGATGAACGCGCGGTCAGGGTCTTCGTCCGAACGTTCCTTGTTTTCCATGACGAATCCGCGTACGACGAATATCCGGTAGGGGATTCCGATCTGATTCGCGGCGATTGCGACTCCGTGTTCGGTTTCGCGCAAGGACGCCGTCATGCGGCGGATAATGTCGGCAAGTTCCTTGGTGCCGTACATGTCTTTCGGCACCTCTTTGCAGGGTTTTCCGAGAACGTGCGCGCCTCTCGTGACAATCGGATCGGCGGGCGTGTGTGCCGGTGTGCGTGGCATAGGGTTATTCTAACGCGGGCTCAGACAATTTCATCGGGGTCTATCGCAACCGCAATCGAGGGCGGCAGCGCCTTTATTTTCTCGGCGATTTCCGTATCGGGCCACTTTCCGCGCGGGATTCTCACGACCGCTTTCGCGCTCCACATGCCCCGCGGCTCGCCCTGTGCAGGCAAAGGCCCTACGAGGTCGTCGTCTTTGAACGTGTTCGCGATACGTTCGCTCAGCTTTTCAATTTCATTTTTGCTTCCGTACGCGGTAAGTCCGACAAAAACCGAAAACGGCGGATAGGAATACCGCTCGCGCTCCGCGATTTCCGCGCGGAAAAATTCGGACGGTCCGCCGGATTTCAGCGCCTGCATCACCGCATGGTCCGGTTCGCGCGTCTCGACGACGAGAAGCCCCTCAGAACGTTCGCGAAGGTAAAAGAGAATCGAGAGCGCCTGCTCGTGCGCGCGCCACGCCGGCAGAGAGAGCATGCTGTCGATTGAAGCGACGGCGCCGAAGTCGGATTTAGGAAGATAGGGGAGCATGCGTTCGGTGCCGACAATGATTGCGCCGTCGGTCTCGGAAAATTCTTTCGCCAATTTGAGCGCGGCTTTATGCGTCGGCGCGGATTCTTTCGTAAACAAGATAATCGGCGCGGAGATTTCTTTCGCCAGTTCGTCCCGTACGCGGTCGACGCCGATGCCGAGAGTAACCAGATTCCATCCGCCGCAGACCGTGCAGGCGATTTCTGCAGGGAGTATCGCGCCCGAACGGTGCGAGATAAACACGTTCCCTTTTTCCGTTTTATGGAGAACCATCGGCGTTCCGGTCGCTTTATCCGTAACCGGCGTTCCGCAGTCGTTGCAGACCGTTAAAGGCGCAAGCCCGCGCCGCGCCGCAAAGACGAACGAACGTCCGCCTTTCGCGCTTTCGCGCTTCAAAGTTTCTTTGGTCTCCGGAGCCAGGGTCGTAAATACGCGTTTTTCTCCGCGGGTTTCGTCGCTCTTTCTCGTATCCCGAATAATCGTACCCGCGCCTTCGGATGCGCGTGCCTGAAGCCTCGACAGTTCACCCGCCTCGTTTGCGGATATCCTATAGCGGGTTTCGGCGCGGACGGGGAAGTCGGCAAGAATAAAGCGCGCGCCCCCGGCGCGCGAAAGATATTCCGCCGTCCTGCGCGCGTCCAAGTACGGGCGCCTCAAAGAACGGTAGCTTTTTGCGGATTCGCGCTCGACGATAATGGTGTCCGCATCGGATCGCGGGGCGGAAAGAGCAAGCGGAGTGCCGACGACGACGACGGGCTCTGTTCCGCCCGCAATTTTGTTCCATGCCGATATCAGTTTCTTTTTCGGCATCTCGCCCGTCAGTAGTACGGCGCGGTCTTCTATTCCTCGCGAAAGTTCTTCCGATAAGCGTTCGGCCTCAACTACGGTGGGAGCGATAAGAATAACCGAGGCATTCCGCGCAAACGCTTCGCGCGCAAGGTTGCGGTATGTGCGCACGCGCTCTTCGTATTCGGCCTGCAGAACCAGAAGGTCGGGGACGACCGCGGGATCCGTATGTTTCGGCGCGGACGCTTCAACCAGATTTTTTGCGGCGCCGAGAATCACGGCAGACGTCAGCGCGGACGCCGCGACGCTTTCATGTACGCCCGTAAAGAGCGCCGTATCTTTTACCGCACGGATAAAGCTTTGAAGAAACACGCGCCGTCCGCGCGGATTTTCCAGTTTTTTGAGCGCAAAGTCCGCCGAACGCAATTCCGACTTTTCTTCGCGCGCGTCTACCGACGAGAGAACGATTGCGGGTATTTTCCTGCCTCGAACCGTAGCCTCGATGACGAGGCCTTCCTCCAAAGGGGCGCGGGAAAAAAAGGTCAGCTCGTCTTTGAATATCCCGCGGGCGACCGGCAACACTCGTACTGCGAACATGCCACCATAGTACTAAATCCGTCCGACGGGCCTAACGAGCCCCGTTTGGGAACCCGCGCTATACTTGGACGTAATGTCAGGGAACGCATTCCGCATCGAAGGGCTTTCGGGCGACAAGACGCTTACGGGCGAAATTCCCGTATACGGCGCGAAAAACAACATACTGAAACTGATGGCGGCCGCGTGCCTCATAGAGGGCGAGTCTTCTTTTACGAACGTTCCGAACATAGCGGATGTGGAATCGATGGCGCGGATTCTTGAGAAATTAGGCGCGTACGTATCGCGCTCGGAAAGAAATATGACCGTGAACGCCGGAGGAATTTCAGGCACGGTCTTGGACCCCGTCTACGCGAAGTCGATGCGCGCTTCAATCGTTCTCATCGGTCCGTTATTGGCGCGGTTCGGCTCGGTTACATTCCCGCACCCCGGCGGCGACGTTATCGGCGAGCGGCCGATAGACCTTTTTATTTCCGCGTTCCAAAAACTCGGCGCATCTTTTTCCGAAAACTCCGACGCGTATACGCTCTCGGCTCCGCAGGGGCTTTCGGGCGGAGAGATATTTTTCCGCGTCGTCTCCGTCACCGCGACCGAAACTCTGATGATGGCGGCGACTCTCGCCAAGGCGCCGGTAACCTTGAAAAACTGCGCCATGGAGCCAGAGATTCCCGCTTTGGCGGAATTTCTGAATTCCTGCGGAGCCGATATATCCGGCGCGGGAACGCCCACGATAGTCATAAAACCGTCCGCCCTGCGGTCTTCAGGCGCGCCGTTCCCGGTTATTCCTGACCGCATTGAAGCCGCGAGCTTTCTCGCTCTGGGCGCGTTAGCCGGAAAAGAAATTACCGTGACAGGCTGCGAACCCGCGCACCTCGGCGCAATCTTGAATGCACTCGAAAACGCGGGCGTTCCGCTTTCCGTTTCAAAAAATTCTATTACCGTCTCCGCGCCCGAGCGCCTGCTGCCGTCGCGCTTACGGACGCATGAGTATCCGGGATTCGCGACCGACGCGCAGACGCCGATGATGGTGATTGCAACGCAGGCCGCAGGGGAATCGGTCATCGTCGAATCGATATTCGACGGGCGCCTCGCGTATACGGCGGAATTGGTGAAAATGGGCGCCGATATCGAACTTTTGTCGGTGCATCGCGCAAAGATTAAAGGACCGACGCCTCTTTCGGCGGCGAATATCGATACGCCCGACATTCGCGCGGGCCTCGCCTTTATGCTCGCGGCAATCATCGCCCGCGGAACCTCGACCGTCGGAAACGCGGGGCTTATAGACCGCGGGTACGAGTCGATAGAAACGCGCCTCA
Organism: uncultured Candidatus Saccharibacteria bacterium; assembly: GCA_964477415.1. Taxonomy (GTDB): domain Bacteria; phylum Patescibacteriota; class Minisyncoccia; order Phycocordibacterales; family Phycocordibacteraceae; genus Phycocordibacter. The sequence continues at coordinate 13,471 of CAYZDT010000005.1, forward strand.
AGGCCGTAGGCGTCCGAATCGAGCGCGTATAGTCCCCAATTTGAGGCTTCGCTTGGCGCGAGTTACACTTGGGTGCTGTGTCATTCATTTCTCCCAAACTCGGCATCGACCTCGGAACCACGACCACTCTCGTCTTTGTGCCCGGCCGCGGCATCGTCCTCAATGAGCCTTCCGTGGTCGCCGTATCCGTAGGAGATAAAAAAATTCTTGCAATCGGCGCGGACGCGAAAGAGATGATAGGCCGCACGCCCGAATCCATCATCGCGTACCGGCCGATGAAAGACGGCGTGATTGCCGATTACCGCGTAACCGAAGCGATGCTCCGCTACTACATCAGAAAAGCGCTCGGCACGTGGAACCTGTTCCGGCCCGACGTCATCGTGTCGGTTCCTGCGGGCGTCTCTTCAACCGAGCGCCGCGCGGTCGTCGAAGCCGCAATCAAAGCGGGCGCGAAAAACGCGTACGTCATTAAGGAACCCATTCTCGCGGCTATCGGCGCGGGTATTCCGATTCACGAGCCGAGAGGACACATGATTGCCGACGTCGGCGGAGGAACCATAGACGTTGCGGTGATTTCCTTGGGCGGCATCGTCGCCTCGACCTCCGTGAAGTGCGCGGGAAACCGCATCGATCAGGCGATTGCCGATTACATCAAGAAAACGTACAACCTCGCGATAGGCGACAAAACCGCCGAGGAGATAAAGATACAGGTCGGTTCCGCGGTCCCCGTCGAGGACGAGCTGACGATGTCCATTAAAGGCCGCGATCTTTTGTCGGGTCTGCCGAGAACGGCAACCGTTTCGACGAACGAAATCGTACGCGCGATTGCGCGCGAGTTGAGGGAAATGATTAAGGCAATCAGAAACGTTTTGCAGGAAACGCCTCCCGAATTGGCGGCCGACATCATAGATAAAGGCATCATCATGACGGGCGGCACATCGCAACTGAGGCATTTTCCGGAATTGGTGTTCCGCCGCACGGGCGTGCAGGCGCAACTCGCGGACGAGGCGCAGTTCTGCGTCGCGAAGGGGACCGGCATCGCTTTGGAGCATTTGGATACCTACAAGAAGACAATGACCACGAAGCGCGGGTGAGTGAAATAGTTAGTGATTCGTGGCTCGCGCGTTAAAATACAGGTAATGAAAGTCGCCGACCTTGCGCATGCGGAATCGCTTCATCACGCGTATCTGGTGACGGGGAATACGGAATCGTCCCGCGCGGAAGTCGTTGCATTGCTTCAGAAGCGCGGCGTGGAAACCGCGGGCAATCCAGATATTCTCTCGGTTTCTTTTTCAGAGCTTCTCATAGACGATACGCGGGATTTAATTCTGTCGTTCGCGTCCCTCAAACCCTTAGGAGAAAGAAAGTACGTTATCGCCTCATTTTCGCGCGCGAACGAGAACGCGCAGAACGCGCTTTTGAAGGCCGTCGAGGAATCGTTGGGACACACCGTCTTTTTTTTCTGCGTTGAAGCGGAAGGGCATGTACTGCCGACTCTGAAGTCGCGCTGCGTCGTCGTGCACGGCTCGCTCGCCGTTGCCGAGGATACGGAGGACGCGGAAGCGTTTCTCTCGGCGGGATATGAAGAGCGGCTCAAGATTGCGGAGCGTATGGCGTCCGCGGCCTCGAAAACGCAGGACCGCGCGCCCGCGCGAGCCTTGGCCGCGTCTCTGATTTCGGTACTGAAGAGTCGCACAGCCGGAGCATCCGCACTCAGAGATGCGCTTGACGCGCACCGATACCTCAGGATGGCGGGCGGCAGCGTGAAGGCGGTTTTGTCGCATCTTGCTGTCGCGCTGCCGAAAAAATAATTTGATACAATACGAAAATGGCATTTGATATTGCACAGTTTAAAAAGGCCGCGGCGGAAAAAGGCGAATGGCTCACCGCCGAATTGCAGGGCCTCAGAACCGGCCGCGCGAGCCCCTCGCTTTTGGATTCCGTTACTCTCGAAGTCTACGGTTCGCGGATGAAATTAAATCAACTCGCGAACATTACGGTTGAAGACGCGCGCACCTTGTACGTAAACCCGTGGGACAAAGGCCAGGTGAAAGATATAGAGAAGGCGATTACGGTCGCCGACCTCGGCGTATCGGTCGGCTCCGACGCCCAAGGCGTCCGTGTGTCGTTTCCTGAGCTCACGGCGGAACGCCGCGCGCAACTTGCAAAACTGGTGCGCGGAAAACTGGAAGAGGCGAGAGTGCAGGTTAAAACCGCGCGCGCGAAAGCGATTGCGGACGCCGAGAAAAGCGGCGTATCCGAAGACGAAGAAAAACGCCTGAAGGCAGACATACAAAAAGTAGTGGATGATACGAATGCGGCTCTGGAGAGTCTCGCGGAGAAGAAAGAAAAAGAACTCGCGTCATGACCGTACTCATATTCATAGTAATGCTCGTCGCGCTTATCGTGGCGCACGAATTCGGTCATTTCATCGTCGGAAAACTTTCGGGAATGAAGATTCCCGAATTCGGCATCGGATTTCCGCCCAAATTGTGGGGCAAGAAAATAGGCGACACGGAATACACCGTGAATGCGCTGCCGTTCGGCGGGTTCGTCCGAATCGAGGGCGAAGACGCCTCCGAGCGTTCGGACGATCCGGCCGCCTTTTCAAACCGCCCGAAACTCCTGCAGGCGGCGACGTTGGTCGCGGGTCCGTTTGCGAACATTCTTCTTGCGTTCATTCTTCTCTCGGCGGCGTTCATGGCGGGCGTTCCGTATGCGGAAGAGGAAGGCGGACCGGCGGTTGAAGATGCGCGCGTCGTGGTCGCGAGCATTCTTCCGGGAAGCCCCGCGGCGGAAGCGGGCCTCAAAGTCGGCGATACGGTCGTTTCGGTCGCGGTAAACGGCGTCACGACGGGAATTGAAAAGCCTGAAGACATCGCCGCGATTGTTGCGGGCTCGGAATCGGAGATAACCATAGTTGCGGACCGTGCGGACGAAACCGTTCTATTCACGATGACGCCGGAGAAGGGAATTATCGCGGAGAAGCCCGATGTGCCCGCAATCGGCGTCGCATCAACCCGCGTCGGCACTTTGAAGCTTCCGTTTTTTGAGGCAATCGGAAAAGGATTCGCGGAAACGGGGCGGGACATCGTCCGCGTAGCGGAAGGCATGGGACATCTGATTGTATCCGCCGTTACGCTCTCCGCAGACGTTGAAAATGTTGCGGGCCCCGTCGGCATCGCGTCACTGACCGGCGAAGCCGCGAGTTTCGGTTTCGGCGCTCTTTTGTCTTTTGCCGCTTTGATTTCAATCAACCTCGGCGTCTTAAATCTTCTTCCGTTTCCGGCGTTAGACGGCGGACGCCTGTTTTTCCTTATCGTTGAAACCGTTTCCCGAAAGCCGTTCC
>CAYZDT010000006.1:0-15289 GCA_964477415.1 uncultured Candidatus Saccharibacteria bacterium
GTTCCGAAGACTGTTGTGATATCCATTTCACCACGGGGGCGAGCGAGAAGGAACATGGAAATGCTAGCATTTCCATACTCTTCGAGCGAGCGCCCGAAAGGTTTCCTTACGGGGGCCGATGTTGGCGTACAATGTACCAGTGAAATTCGCCATTCCTCATGAAGTAGCGCTGGTCGCCGATGGGCTTGAACAGGCGGGATATGAGGCGTATCTAGTGGGAGGCTGTGTGCGCGATCTTCTGCTAAAAAAAGCGCCAAAAGACTGGGACTTTACCACAAACGCGACTCCTGAAGAGATACAGAAAATTTTCCCGGATTCGTTCTACGAAAACGATTACGGTACGGTAGGCGTTAAGACTGAGAGTGAAGATCCGACACTTGCGGTTATTGAAGTAACGCCGTACCGAAAGGAGAGCGGCTACTCGGACGCACGGCGTCCGGACTCAGTCGAATTCGGCGTATCGCTATCTGAAGATTTGAAACGTCGCGACTTTACCGTGAACGCAATTGCATATCGGATAAAAACCGACGAGTTCGTAGACGAACACGGCGGGCAGGAAGATTTGAAAAAACGGCTTATTAGAGCCGTAGGAGAACCGAATACCCGTTTCGGAGAAGACGCGCTGCGCATGATGCGCGCGGTGCGTCTCTCGGCAGAATTGGGATTTGCGATTGAAGCCGAGACCGCGAATGCAATTTTCAAAACCGCCGACCTCCTGGGGAAAATTTCCAAAGAGCGCATCCGCGATGAGCTGATGCGCACGCTGGCTACGCCGACACCAATGCCCGCGCTTGTACTGGCACAGAAGCTGGGCCTTCTGAAACATATAGCTCCGGAATTGGAGGAGGGAATAGGAGTTGATCAGAATCAGGCACATTCGTACGACGTATTCGAGCACAATCTGCGTTCTTTGCAGCACGCTGCAGACAAAGGATGGGATACTACGCTTCGCCTTGCGGCAATGCTCCACGACGTCTCGAAGCCTGAAACCCGCCGCTGGTCAGATGAGAAAAAAGACTGGACTTTCCATGGCCATGAAGTGGTAGGAGGGCGCGTTGCGAAAAAGGTCCTCGAGCGCCTGCGTTTTCCTAAAGAAACAATAGAGAAAGTACGGATCTTGGTGCGCTGGCATATGTTTTTCTCAGACCCAGACCAGGTAACCCTCTCCGCCGTCAGAAGAACGATTACGAACGTCGGCAAGGAAAATATTCAGGACCTTTTAAACCTCCGGATTTGCGACAGGATTGGGACAGGCCGCCCGAAAGAACAGCCGTTTCGACTTAGAAAATATATGTCTATGGTTGATGAGGCGATGCGCGACCCCGTTTCGGTCGGCATGCTCGCTATAGATGGAAATCGCCTTATGGAAGAGTTGGGGGAGCGGCCTGGACCGAGAGTCGGCTGGATGCTGCATGCGCTCTTGGAGGATGTCTTGGAAGACCCGAAGAAAAATACCCCTGAATACCTTCTCGAAAAAGCCCGCGTATTTATGAAAATGGAGGACTCAGCTCTGAAGGAGATGGGGGATTCCGGGAAAGAGGCGAGAGAAGAGGCTGAAGAGGCTGAGATAGACAAAATACGAGCCAAGCACCACGTGGACTAAGCTGTCCTATACAAAAAGCCCGCTTCAGGGAAACCCCCTCAAGCGAGCTTTTAAAAGGCAGATATCCAATGTCGCCGTCCTCGATAATAAATCTTGAAGAACGCTTTAGATTGGCAATTTTCTCTGCCCAAAGAACTGTCCTTTACAATCTTACACCGAATATAAGACAGCGAAATTTTATTTGTGGATTACTGTCCTTTAGACTTTTCTAACTTATCCTCAAGGTCCGAAAATATCTCAGCAACTCTTTTCATTGTCCCGTCTGACGCAGGTACGGAAGTGTACAGAGTAAAAACATAGCCGAGCGAACCTTTAATGGTGTAGCGCGGTCCGTTCCAGTTGTGGATGCCGGATGACCTGCTCTCAGAACCTGCCATGCCTCCACCTTACTCCTCTAGGAGGAGAGTTCAAGAAGGATAGGGCAGTGGTCACTGCCCTGAATATCTGCCTGAATTTTCGAGCTTTTAAGGCGTTTTTTGAGCGTTTTCGAGGCGAAAAAGTAGTCTATTCTCCATCCGACGTTTCGGGAGCGAGCGTTCGCGAAATGGCTCCACCACGTATAGTGGCCGTTTCCGGAGGGCGTGAAGTGCCTGAAGGTGTCTAGAAAGCCAGCTTCAACCACTAAATCCAAACCTTCCCGTTCTTCTTTTGTAAACCCATGTTCACCCTCATTTGCCTTCGGATTCGCTAAATCTTCCTCGGAATGCGCTACGTTCAAATCGCCGCAGAATATGACCGGCTTTTTCTTATCGAGCTCCTTAATGTACGCAAGAAATGCTGGGTCCCATTTTTTATGGCGCAGCGTAAGGCGCGCGAGGTCGGGTTTTGAGTTCGGCGTATACACATTTACCAAATGGAAATCATCGAACTCGGCGGCGATGACGCGCCCTTCTTTGTTCGGGTCGCCGAATTCGTCAGAAAGACCGCCGACCTGCTTCACAATATGATCCGGAAAGTCGAGAAAAACCGCCTTTGGTTTCGTTTTTGTAAAAATAGCAGTACCCGAGTAGCCCTTTTTGCCGCTGCTTGAATTCCAGTATTCCTCATACTCGGGTAAATCAATCTCCGCCTGCCCCTGTTCGGCTTTTGTTTCCTGAAGGCAAATGATATCGGGGTTGAATTTCTCTACGAACGGAACAAAAAGGCCTTTTTTGTGTACGGCGCGTATGCCGTTGACGTTCCATGAGGCGAGTTTCATGATGACAGTGTATAACCCGCTATGGAAAATATGAACGCGGATAAGAAAAGAGCGCGGATCAGCGCATTGAGCGCAGGAACAACGCTCGTGGGCGCATTCGCGGGGTTTGGTGCAGGAAAGTTTGAAGGCGCGGCTCTCGGGGCCGCTGCGGGATACGCTGCAGGGACCGTGTTAGAAAAGGTTGGTTTAAAACTGATTTACGAGTTTGTAAATAAATAACTACTTCGCGCGGCGCTTTCCGTGGAAGGCTTTATGAATATCCGCGAGATGGCGGTCCGTTACGTGCGTATATACCTGCGTTGTCTGAATGTTCGCGTGGCCTAAAAGCGCCTGCACCGAACGCAAATCGGCTCCGTTTTCCAATAGGTCGGTCGCAAACACGTGACGCAAAACGTGCGGCGTAACTTTCGACGTGATGCCCGCGCGCGTCGCGTAAATCTTTATATGGCGCTGTACGTCGCGCGGTGTAATGCGATGAAGCGCCTTCGGCCGCCCTTCAACAAAGAGAGCTTCTTCCATGTCGTTCCGTACTTTGAGATATGCCCTGACCGCATCTTTGGCGCGGGGGGAAATGAATACGACGCGTACTTTCTCGCCTTTGCCGCGAACTGACATGGAATCGCGCGAAAGGTCGATGTCGCTGTTTAAGTTACACAGCTCGGATACGCGAAGGCCGGTAGAGAACAGGAGCTCGAGTATGGCGCGGTCGCGTACGTACTTCCGTTCTTTATCGGGGTTTTTTTCCTTTTTAAGAGCCTCGGACGGCGCATTCATTAGGCGCTCGAGCTCGGAAGCGGTAATCAAATCAAGCGAACGTTCGGGGACCTTCGCCAGTTCAATCTTTTCCGGTTGAAGGGATTTTATGTCGCGTTTCGCGAGAAACTTCAGAAACGCACGCAAAGCAATAAGGTAGTAGTTCTGCGTTTTCTTCTTCAAGTTACCGTCCGGGGCGGGGAGACGATTCAACCACAGGCGGAATTCGCGTATCAAAGGCTCTGTGATGCCGGAAGGCGAATCCACTTTCGCGAATTCGATGAATCGGGAGAGATAGCGGTCGTAATTCTCAACCGTCTTCACGCTCCGGCCTTTCGTAATTTCCAAATATTCGAGAAATTCTTGCTTTAGTTCCTTGAGAGACGCCATGCATCTATGTTCGCACAATAATTAGCACTTACCGGCGTTTCTTGACAGTGCGTCCCGCCACGTTTAGATTCCGATAACTATGTGGGAGTGGGGAAAGGGCGTATTACAACCAAGGAAGCCGTATCCTTTCGAAGCGATGAAAGACTTCGGAGACGGCGGGAAACGCTTCGTTCCCGAACAGGGCAACGTGACCTGTTTCGGCATAACGTGCGAGTGCGATGTGGCTCACGAGTACCAGAGAAACACAGGTACGACGAGCGCCGGCATCACAGCACAAGTATTTATCCCGCCGGTATTGGTGGAGCCGCATATTATTTCAAACCTTATAGATGAACCCGGTTCCGAGCTTCAAAAAAAGCTCGCGCGACAGCACGGTTTTACCATTGCCGCGGGTATTGAAAAAAGAATCGCGCCTAAGAAAATCTTAGCCGTCGTCGCCGACCCCGAGGAACGGGGCGCGTCTTGGTATTTCGACATTTTCGGGAAGTTGGACATCCATTCTGTCCTCTATACGTTCCGTCCGCACGGGCGGCGGGGGCGCCGAACGCCCCGACGCGCCCCCACCACGGGTCCGGCGGGGGTCCGGCCTGAACTAGAAGACGCATAGAAAACGGTATTGCAAAATAAGGTTTTTATGATAAAGTGCTCGAATGCTGACGAAAACGCAGAAAACACGGGCTATGAAGACCGTTCAGAAGCATGACACCGATACCGGCTCGGCTGCGGTACAGGTTGCCCTTTTGACGAAGCAGATCGGCGAGCTTACGACGCACCTTAAGAAGCACACGAAAGACAAGCACTCAAGAAGGGGCCTCCTCCAGATGGTTGCAAACCGCAGAAGCCACTTGAAGTACCTCGAAAAGTCCGACAAAAAGGAATACAACAAGGTCATCAAGTCTTTGGGTCTTAAAAAATAGTCTCCGCTCTATGCCTGAGAGCAAAAAACTCCCTCTGACAAGAGAGGCTGAGATTGAGGCTGCATATGCCCAGCTTGAGACTCTTGCTGCACGAGGAACAAGCCGAGGAAACAGCAATAAGCGGAGGCGAAGACAGCGTGACCTTGAGATGCTCAGGCGGCTCGAGGCAGGAGAGACTCTGAGTGCAGATGAGATGCGGTGGGCAGAACGCGCAAAAAAGGATCTTCGGCGCGGACCCAAACCCATACGCAAAGACTAGTAGCCGCGTCTGGTTGCAAGGGCCCGAAAATCGTGGCGTGAGCACATTTCCACAGAGAAATTCCCGCGTACTTTTTTTATTATGTGCGGTATAGCCGAATAACTACATTTGCTCATGCAAGAAGTACGCGCCGAATCATTAGATCCTCGCGAACAGAATATTGAGCAAGGATTGCTAGCCTTAGGTTTCAGGCCGCGGCTCGCACGTTCGGTAGCTGAGGCGCGTGCAGCGGACCTACGGCATATAGAGGGAAAGGGCGATAGAAAAACATTACGCCGCCGCGCCAATAGCACCGAAACCGTATGACGCGCGAACGGGTAATCATTGAAGGAGTCGTAGACAGCACTCCGAGGAAATCAGCGCGGCGTATTGCAGACGAAGAAGAGGCGGCACGCGCACTCCATCGAGACGTGGAAGAGACTGAGGGCAGTCTTGCGCGTATAGAAGCGCGACGCAGAGCAGGCGGAGGGAAATAATCTTCGATTTCGGCTTCCGGCTGAAACGCGGTACTCTTTAGGGAGGTTTCATTTAACAGGGAGGGCGCAACGTTTTTGCCTTCCGTACGTCATTTTTATACAGTCCGCCGATTTGGACGGACGCAAATAATTTTTTATGGCAGTCATCAAACATCATTCACAGCGCGTGGCGGTATTCATCGACACGCAGAACCTGTATCACAGCGCAAAAAATCTGTATCGAGCGCGCGTTAACTTCGCGAACGTTCTCAAAGAGTCCGTGGCAGGCCGCACGCTCGTACGCGCTATTGCCTACGTCGTCACCACTGAGTCCGGCGAAGAGAAAGCATTCTTCGACGCGCTGACCAAAATCGGCATCGAAACCCGTACGAAAGACCTTCAAATCTTCTACGGTGGAGCAAAAAAGGCCGACTGGGACGTCGGTATGGCGGTCGACGCGGTCAAGCTTGCCCCGAAAGTAGATGCGGTCGTTCTCGCAACCGGCGACGGCGACTTCGTACCTTTGGTTGAATACCTAAAAAACTCCGGAACGCAGGTTGAAGTTATCGCTTTCGGCAAATCTGCTTCGCAGCGGCTCAAAGAGTCCGTCGACGATTTCATTGATATGTCGAACGATCCGAAAAAGTTCCTCATGGGAAGAAATATTCTCTCCGCCGCCGCAAGCGCCATAACCGGCGAACCTGAAGAGGGTACGGCCGAGCCGAGAGTAGTTGGTGCCGACTAACAAACCGAACCGCCTTTAAAAAAGGCGGTTTTTTGTTATAGTCCGTATATACCAGCGAGGTTTCCGGATACGCAGGAGTGAATACATTCACCTCTGAAATCTGGAAATCTCATAAATAAAGAGATTTCAATGCAACAGAAATCATATTCCGTAGAAATCGGCGGAAAGACTCTGACAGCTGAATTTACCGACCTTGCGGAGCAGGCCTCAGGCTCCGTCATCGTTCGCCTCGGCGACACGGCGATTCTCGTGACCGCGGTCATGGGTTCGAAAGACAAAGAGATGGATTATTTTCCGCTCTCGGTTGAATTTGAAGAGCGCTTTTACGCCGCAGGAAGAATCCTCGGCTCCCGCTTCGTGCGCCGCGAAGGCCGCCCCACAGACAGCGCGATTCTTTCAGGCCGCGTCATCGACCGCACGATACGCCCTCTCTTCAATAACAAGATGCGCAAGGACGTGCAGGTTGTGGCGACTGTGCTTTCAATCGCGGAAGACGATCCGGATGTTCTTGGCGTTATCGGCGCATCCTTGGCTCTCGGCACGTCCCACATCCCGTGGAAAGGCCCCGTCTCTGCGGTTCGCATAGGAAAGCGCAAAGGTTCCGATGCGTTTGAGGTGAACCCGAATTACAACGAGCGCGAAGCGGCGGACGCGGAGCTGGACTTGCTGGTCTGCGGCAAGGACGGCACCATTACGATGATTGAGGTCGGCGCAAAGGAAGTGCCGGAAGACGTATTGGAAAAAGCATTTGCGGAGGCCTTAAAACAGCTCGATATCGTACAGAACTTCCAGAAACAAATAATTACAGAAATCGGAAAGGCGAAGAAAGAGTTCGTCCCTGCGGAACTTAAGTCTGAAATCCCGGAACTCTTCAAGGAATTCGAAGGCGCATTCGAAGGCGCGGTCTTCTCGGGCGTTCCCGGCAAGGATTCAATCTACGCGCTCAAGGAAAAATTCCTCGCAAAAGTAAAAGAGGCGATGCCGGAGTCAGTAAAGATGGCGGACGACTTCTTTGAAGACAAAGTCGAGGCCCTGATGGATAAGCGCGCAATCGAAAAGAAGGAGCGCGTCGACGGAAGAAAGCTCGACGAGCTCAGGCCTCTCTTTGCGAAGGCGGGAGGCGTCTCCCCGATTCTCCATGGCTCGGGCATCTTCTACCGCGGCGGTACCCACGTATTTTCCGCACTCACCTTGGGCGGTCCTGATGATTCGCAAATCGTAGATTCGATTGAAGAAAAGGAAGAAAAGAAGCGCTTCATGCACCATTACAACTTCCCGCCGTTTTCGGTGGGCGAAACAGGGCGCGTGGGCGGTTTGAACCGCCGCATGACAGGGCACGGTGCCTTGGCTGAAAAAGCGCTGTCTGCGGTTATCCCTCCGAAAGAAGATTTCCCGTACACCATCCGCCTCGTCTCGGAAGCATTCGCTTCAAACGGCTCAACCTCAATGGCATCCGTCTGCGGCTCGACCTTGGCAATGATGGACGGCGGCGTGCCGATTAAAGCGCCGGTTGCAGGTATCGCGATGGGCGTCATTTATGAAAATCCCGAACGCTACGCGGTGTTGACCGACATTCAGGGACCCGAAGACCATTACGGCGATATGGACTTTAAAGTCGCAGGCACCAAGGACGGCGTTACCGCAATCCAACTCGACGTAAAAGTCGAAGGCATTCCTTTGAAAGTTCTTGCGGAAGCACTGGGGCAGGCAAAGAGAGCGCGCCTTCAGATTCTTGATGTGATGATTGCCGAAATTGCGTCTCCGCGCCCGAATCTTTCTCCTCGCGCTCCGAAAATCGTTACGCTCTCCGTACCTGTCGATATGATTGGTCTCGTCATCGGCCCCGGCGGCAAGAACATTAAGAAGATCGAGGAAGAAACGGGAGTCACGGGTATTACTATCGAAGAAGACGGCACGATATTTGTGACCGGCGTGGGCGACGCGCCTGAAGCGGCCGCGCAGATTATCCGCGACCAGACCCGCGTATGGAAGCCGGGGGATACGGTTGAAGGACCGGTTACACGCCTTATGAACTTCGGCGCATTCGTCCGCCTTGCAGGAAAGACCGAAGGACTGGTACATATCTCTGAAATCGCACCTTTTAGAATCGCGACCGTTGAAGAAGCTTTACAGGTGGGCGACATCGTAAAGGTTGTGGTGAAAGAAATCGACGATCAGGGACGCATCAACCTCTCGATAAAAATGGTTGATCCTGAATTCGCAGCACGAAAAGGACTGAAAGCTGCGGAAGGAAACCCCGAACAAGGAAGAGGAGGTTACAATGACAGAAATGGCAGACGACCCGGCAACAACTCCGGCGGAGGACACCGCTGGTAATCAGGAGAAAACCGAAGGCACCGCGTCCGCGAGTGACGCGTCGCCGTTTTTGGGTAAGACCGTGCCGGGAAAGCCGACCGTGAACCTCGCGGGAGGCTCTTCGGCCCCGAACCTCACCCCTGAACCGAGTCCTTCTACAACTCCACAACGTCAACCTGAAAAAATAAACTCGTCCGCTCAAAGCGCGGTGGATGCGTTGTTTTCCGGAAACGCTGTTTTAGCGGCACAAACTCCACCGAAAGCACCGCCTCCTCCGCCAGGTCCAATCACTTCACCGGAAGAGCCCGTACTAAATTCATTTGGTACGGAAGAAGAAACGCCGTTAGAAAGGAGCCGGCGCGAGATGGGCCTGTCACCTCGTACCGTGCAGCAAAAAGAAAAAGCGAAAGCAGTTGAACCGGAACCTTCCGTCGCACCGCGCTTACGAACCTACGCCATGGATATGAGCGCGGAGATACGGAAACGCGGAGAGACTTTGGCGACTATCGTAAACACCGAAAAACAGCAGGCAACTCCTGACGCGCCGCCTGTCTCGCCTGAAACGCAGAGACGCCTCATGCTTATGGCGGGGGGAGCTGTGATTCTCGTCGTTCTCGGTATGGCGGTGATTCTCGGCGTTGCGCTCTTCCAGAATCAACAGGCGAGCGTTCCGCCTCCGCATGTATCGTTGGTGCCCGCAAACGCAGTGACGCGAATAGATGCGGATACGGACCTTGATAAAGCTCTTGCAGCCGCGCGCGAAACATCTTCCCTCAACCTGGGAGAAGTGGAAGAACTGGTCGTACAAAAAGACGGCGCGGACTTAAGCGCGGAAGAAATACTTACCGCGTTCGGCGCGCCTGCCGCGCTTTCAAGAAACGCGCGCAAAATCATGGTCGGGGTACACGCATTTGACCGCAATCAGCCCTTTATCCTCGTCTCGACCGGCGCGTACGACATTTCGTTTGAAGCCATGCTCGAGTGGGAAGCGACCATGCCGGAAAATATGCGAGCGTTTTTTAAGCCGACGAAAGCGCTCTCGAATACTCCGCCCCCTCTGAAATTCTCTGACCGGGTATACCAGAATATAGATACCCGATACACCGGCAATGACTGGCCGATTGTCTACGCATTTATACGCCGCGACCTTCTCATCATCACAACGAACGAAAACACGATAAAGGAAGTGTTGACGCGCCTCTCGCTCTCTAGTGGTACCTAGATAGACGCGCCGAGAGGCTCCATGCTACGATAGCCCCTATGTTAAACGACACGCAGATTCAGGGTTTCCGCACCGCCCTTGAGAAAGAACGCGCACTTCTTGAAAAAGAACTTTCATCGTTAGGAAAACGTGACCCGTCGAATCCTTCGGACTGGGTTCCCGCAAAGGCTGCAGGAGACGAGTTCGGCGCCGACAGAAACGACAATGCCGACATTTTTGAAGATATGCAGGATGCGAATGCGACTATCAACGAACTCGAAGGTCGACTGAACACGGTTACGGCCGCACTCGAAAAAATGGATACGGGAACGTACGGCGTATGCGAAGTATCCGGTGAAGATATTGAACTTGATCGTCTTACGGCAAATCCCGCCGCAACAACCTGCAAGGCCCACATGCAGGACATGCAATAAATGTTCGCGCGGGTATTCAGCATCCAGCCCGGATTCCCGCATTCAGACTCAGTGACCGTGGAAGCAGACCTCTCGCGAGGTCTGTATTCATTTTCGGTCGTGGGACTTCCCGGAAAATCGGTCGAGGAAGCGCGCGACCGCATATCGGCCGCAATCAAACACAGCGGATTCCCCTCGCCGAAGAGCAAGAACCACAAAGTAGTCATCTCCCTCGCTCCCGCAGACTTGAAAAAAGAGGGGACCGTCTTTGATTTGCCGATGGCGCTCGCATATCTTCTTTCGGCGGAAGAAGTTTCGTTCCCGACCGAGAACGTCGCTTTCATAGGAGAATTGGCGCTCAACGGCAGCATACGCGCCGTGCGCGGCGCGCTTCCGGCGGCGCTCTCTGCCAAAGCGCTTGGATACTCCGCAATCATCGTGCCGAAAGAAAACGCAGGCGAAGCGGCTTTAGTCGAAGGTATTTCCGTATATGGCGCATCCTCGCTCAAGGAAGCAGTTGAACACCTGACCGGCGCGCATCCGCTTTCGCCCGTTCCGCATCAGGTACCCGATGTAATAAAAACTCAGACATTTGTCGACCTTGCCGACATACGCGGACAGGAGACCGCGAAACGCGCCTTGGAGATTGCCGCAGCGGGGCGGCATAATGTCGCGTTCATGGGCCCGCCCGGAACGGGAAAGACGATGCTCGCGTCCGCCCTTTCGGGGATTCTTCCGCGTCTCTCATTTGAAGAGGCAGTCGAAGTCACCGCAATACATTCGGTCGCCGGCATATTGAAAGAGCTTCTGATACAGGCGCCGCCGATGCGCTCGCCCCACCACACTTCCTCCTACGTTGCACTCGTCGGCGGCGGAAATGTTTTAAAGCCCGGAGAAATAACGCTCGCCCATCGCGGCGTTTTATTTCTCGATGAGTTCCCGGAGTTCGACCGGCGGGCACTGGAGGCATTGCGCGAACCCTTGGAGAACCGCGCCATAACCGTTTCGCGCGCCGCGGGCTCCGCAACATTCCCCGCAAATATCATGCTTAGTGCGGCGATGAATCCGCCGTCCGCCCGTTCGGACATCCGCGAACAGGAACGTTTCAGGAAAAAATTATCCGGCGCAATCGTAGACCGCATAGACTTGTGGATAGACGTACCGCATGTTCCGCATGAAAAACTTTCAGGCGGGACTCAGGGAGAAAAATCGGAGTCGGTACGCAAGCGTATTGAAAGAGCTCGCGGCTTGCAGAAAGAGAGAGCGGAAGGGCTCAGACTGAACGCGCGCACGAACAGCGAACTGCCTTCAAACGTTCTCGACGAGCGGATAGGGCTTTCGAAAGAGGGGGTTGAAACGCTCACGGGAGCCGCAAAAACTTTGAAGCTGTCCCCGCGTTCGTTCCACAGAATCATGCGGCTTGCGCGGACTGTCGCCGATTTGGAAGAAAATCCTTTGGTCGAAACAAAACACATCTTGGAGGCATTACAGTACCGCCCTCGGAACATACAAGATTGACGGTACTGAGTGCGCTCCGTACCGTCTGATTCTGCTCTTCAGTGTTCGTGTTCGAGGCCCGGGCCTCGAACAGAGCCCTCAAACGGAAACCATAAAACCGCCCGGAAGGGCGGTTTTAAATTAGAACGGGTTTGCGGCTCCGCGAATTTCGAAGTGGAGGTGCGGGCCGGTTGATTTGCCGGAATTTCCTGACAAGCCGATTACCTGTCCCTGCGTCACCGACTGTCCTGAAGAAGCGAATACGGTTGAGAGGTGTGCGTACACGGTTTGCGTTCCATTCGGATGCTGAATCACAACATATTCTCCGTATCCGCCGTTATAGCCGGCGCTTCGCGCAATCATGACGACGCCTGACGCGGATGCCATGACGCGGGTACCGACCGGCGTGCCAAGGTCGACGCCGTTGTAGCCGTGAATGCCCTGCGTTTTCACGCCGCCGATTATCGGACGCATGAAGTAGCCGGCAATCGTCGGGCCGCCTGCGGACGGGCGCGCGGGATTTGAACCGGTAGAGGTTGTGACTGCGGGGCCTTCGACGCCGTCCGGAATAATTATTGTTTCGCCGACGGTCAAAGAGTCAATATGATTGAAAGCGAGAATCTCATCGGCGTCAGATTTATACTTCTTCGCCAAAGACGCGGCAGAGTCGCCCTTCTTAACGACGTACTGCACGCCCGTCACCGGAAGAATAACCAACGTATCGCCGGGGTGTATGTCTTTCGAACTCTTCAGGTCGTTCGCCCAGAGAATCGTATTCGGCGACACGTCGAACAATTTACCGATCTGGGAAAGGGTATCGCCTTCGCGGACGACATAGATGGAAATCTGATCGGCGGACGGTTTTTTCTCCTGAATATCGACTACGGTGCCTGAGGGGCCGTCGCCCGGTACGACCAGCGCGCCGTCGACGGTCACCATATCAAACCCGCCGCGGTTTCCGTTCAGGTTATTGGCGGACGATAGCGACGAAGCCGACGTACCCCAGAAGGAAAGCGAATATCCGGTCGAAGCAGCATTCGCAGAGGGGCTCCCGAGCATGTTTGAGAGAGGGGCTGCCCATATAAGAAGAACCGCAAACGCGGGGAGGGCAAGCGCCTTAAGCCACATATATGTTCCCGAACGGCGCGAAACGTCACTGCCGGACGGGTTTGTAGGACTGTGTTCTATGGTGGATTCTCCTCGAGTGCCAAAACCGGCGTTCCTGTAGGGGGCTTCAGTCGCCCAAAGACGGGTCAGGGGGTCGGTATCCGTTCACTATACCTTCATAGGAAGGGGAGTCAACCGCCCGAAACTTCATAAAGAGGGGATGAAATAACGGCTTAAATAAAGGTTTTTTAGGCGTTTTTGAGATATGTGCGGTATAGTTGGGGGATGAAAGATGCTCCGAAACTGAACCCTGCCCAGGCGCAGGCGGTCGCCCATAAAGAGGGGGCGCTCCTTATATTGGCAGGGGCGGGGAGCGGAAAGACGCGTGTCGTAACCCACAGGATTGCGGAATTGATACGAAGCGGGGTCGCGCCGGAGCGGATTCTCGCGGTGACATTCACCAATAAGGCGGCGAACGAGATGAAAGAGCGCGTCCGGGCGCTCTTGGATGCGGACCTCGCCCTCTCTCCGTTTGATGCGCCGAAGACGCGCCCCTATATCGGCACGTTCCATGCGGTCGCTCTCGAAATCTTAAAAACGTTCCATACGGCGGCGGGATTGCCGAAACGATTCACGATTTACGATCGCGCGGATTCGGCGCGCGCCGCGAAGAAAGCGATTGAAGAAGCGAACTTTGACCCTAAACAATTGGAGCCGCGGCGCGTCATCGGCGTCATGGGGCGCGCAAAGGGCGACGCGATAAACCGCGAAACGTATTTGAACGAACGCGCAACATCCTACATTGAAGAAGCAATAGCGGAAGTGTGGGAGAAATACGATGCGATTCTCAAAAAAGAAAACGCGCTCGACTTCGACGATATTCTTTTCCGCGCATACGAACTTTTGCGCGATAACGCGGAAGCACGCGCGCATTTCCAGAATGCGTGGCAGTACGTTCATGTCGACGAGTACCAGGATACGAACCGCGTGCAGTATGAAATAACGAAGCTCCTCGCCGCGCCGCAAAATAATATCGCCGCGGTCGGGGACGTCGATCAGAATATTTACAGCTGGCGCGGCGCGTCGATTGAATTCATTTTGAATTTCGAACGCGATTATCCCGATACGACGGTTGTTCCGCTTCTTGAAAATTACCGCTCGACGCAGACGATACTCGCGGCCGCAAACGACGCGATCGCCAAAAACAAACGCAGAAAAGAAAAGGAATTGTTCACGAAAAATGATGCGGGAGAAAAAATAACCGTCGCAGGATTCGCCGATGAAAACGACGAAGCGAAATATGTCGCGAAAGAAGCGAAGTATTTAATCAACTACGGCGTGAAGCCTGATTCGATCGCGGTTCTCTATCGAGCAAACTTCCAGTCGCGCGTTCTTGAAGAAGCCTTCTTGCGCGAAGACGTACCGTATCAGGTTTTAGGTACGCGATTCTTCGAACGAAAAGAAGTGAAGGACGCCTTATCGTATCTTCGCCTTGCGATGAACCCCGACTCAAATGCGGATTTGGTGCGCGCGATTGCGACGCCTGCGCGCGGCATCGGCAAGGTAACTTTGGCAAAAGTGGTCGCAGGAAAAGACTACGAACTTCCCGCCGCGGCGGCGAAAAAAGTGGCGGAATTCAGGGCTTTAATCGGGCGCATCGGAAAAACAATCGCTGAAAAGCCCGCATCCGAGGCGGTCAGGGCGGCAATCGTCGACTCGGGCATGTGGCACTTGTACGAGAAGGGGAGCGACGAAGACGCCGAACGACTAGAGAACCTGAAAGAGTTGGTCACGGTTGCCTCGAAATACGATGCGGAAGCGCCGGGCGACGGTATACAAAAGCTTCTTGAAGAATGCGCGCTTCAATCCGATCAGGACGAACTCGAGGCAAAAAAAGAAAAGCACGGAGTAAAGCTGATGACCGTGCACGCGGCAAAGGGACTGGAATTCGAACGCGTATTCGTAACGGGGCTTGAAGAAGGATTGTTCCCGCACGAACGGGACGGCATGGACGACGTTGATGATGAAGAAGAGCGCAGGCTGTTTTACGTTGCTTTGACCCGCGCGCAGATGAAGGCGTATCTGACGTGGGCGATAACGCGGAGAATTTTCGGAACCCGCGCAATCAATTCTCCGTCCGAATTCATCACGGAATTGGACCCCGACCTTGCGGAAGTCGTTACGCTAACCGATGCGGTCTATGACACGATTGATTAACGCCCGGAAGAAAGGCGGCGCGAAATTGGGTCAGCATCTTTTGACGAATGCGGGTATCGCGCGCGCGGTTGCGCTTGCGGCAGGAATAGAAGACGGCGACCGCGTGTATGAAATCGGTCCCGGCAAGGGAATGTTGACCAAAGAACTTCTCGCTCTCGGCGCGTACGTAACGGCAGTTGAAAAAGATCCGGAAATGGTTTTGGTTCTTAAGGAAGTTT
>CAYZDT010000007.1:0-14572 GCA_964477415.1 uncultured Candidatus Saccharibacteria bacterium
GAAGTGACCTATGAAATGCGCCGTCGCGCTAAAGTCATCAACTTCGGCATTATCTACGGCATGGGCGTGAATGCCCTCCGCGAGTCTTTAGGCACCGACCGCGCTGAGGCGCAGGATTTTTATAACCGTTACTTCGAAACTTTTTCCACGCTCGCCGAATATCTGAATCAGACGCGCGCCTCCGCTGCGCGTCTCGGGTACACGACGACCTATTTCGGCCGCCGCCGCTATTTCCCCGGCATTCGCTCCAAGCTTCCCTATATCCGCGCGCAGGCGGAGCGCATGGCGATAAACGCGCCTCTCCAAGGCACGCAGTCCGACATCATTAAAATCGCAATGGCGCACATACACGAATTGTTCCGCGAAGAATATGCAGGGGGTGCGGCAATCGTCCTCCAAATCCACGATGAACTGATATTCGAGGTTCCCGAAGAAAAGGCGAAGGAAATTGCGGAGCGCGTGCGCGATATCATGCAGAGCGTCCTCTCGCCCGAAGAGATGCGCGGAATCCCCTTGGCGGTCTCGGGCGCTTTGGGCGCCAACTGGGGCGAAATGGAGAAAATCTAAATCATGCTCACCGTTCTTGTAAGTTCGGACTTTGCCAAAATTCAGAAGCGCCTCGTGGCGCTCCTGAAGGGCTACGAAGCCGTGCGGTTCGGCGAGGGCGCTGAACCGTTCTCATCCGTTCTTTCACGCCTCGGCGCCCCCGGGCTTTTTTCCGCAAAAATCGCTCTTGTCATAGCGCATCCTCTCGATGACGCTGAAGGTAAGGCGCTCATTCTTGAGCGCGCGCAAGAACTTGCCGATTCGGATACGCCGGTTGTTGTTATAACTTCCGCTCTCGATGCGGCCGCTAAAAAGGCGCTCCCGAAAAAAACCGAAATCGAAATACTCGAGACGAAAGAAAAAGAAGAATTCGAACCGAACGCGTTCGCGCTCTCGGACGCGTATTTGAAGGGCGACCGCAAAAATTCCTGGGTTTTGTACCGTCGTTTTATCGAGGGAGGGACTGCTGCCGAAGAAATTCACGGCGTATTGAGCTGGGCAATCCGCTCGCTCGTTCTTGCCTCAAAAACAAAGAGCGCCGCTGAGGCGGGACTGAAACCGTTCGTCTATACGAAGGCGAAGAGCGCTTTGGCCCGCATTCCGAATCCCGAAGCCGTGTCGCGGGAACTTCTCGCGCTGTATCACCGTGCCCGTTCCGGAGGAGGGAGCCTCGAGAATCTTCTTGAAATTTTTCTATTGAAGAAGGGTGTAAAATAGCGCATAATCAGGACTTTGCGCCCGTAGCTCAGTCGGTAGAGCAGCTCCCTTTTAAGGAGACGGTCCCTGGTTCGAGCCCAGGCGGGCGCACAAAATCAGAAATACGCCCCCTGCGGGGCGTTTTCTGATTTTGTGCGTGCCGGAGCGATGTTTTTGTTTTGCGCAGCGAAGGCAAAAACCGCGAGGCGGGGCCGCGAAAAATTTCCGTCAGGAAATTTATTCGTGGCCACCAGAATACGCCCCCTGCGGGGCGTTTTCTGATTTTGTGCGTGCAAGGGCGATGTCTAGTAAGGCAGGTCGAACGCTAAACCTGAAGGGCCTGAAAAGAAAAGGAACGCAAGAATGGCGAACGCGAGAACCGCTACAACCATGTTTGAAAATACGGAATCCGTTTTGCGGACGCGGTTCGCTGTAATCGCAATGATACCGAGAAGGGCGGCTCCCTGCGTCAGAAACCCGACGCCGAGAAGGATGCCGATAACCGCATGTGCGCCTGCAATCAAGGCGTCCTTTTTTGCCGCGAATGCCCGGCGCGCTTCGTAGAGAAACACGAATGCCGCCGCCGCCTGCAGGATTATTTTGGCGAAGTGGTCGAGGAAAAATACCGCTGGGAAAAGGCTTTCCATTGGGGCACTATATCATGTGAGGCATGCGCGATATTTCCGTTATTTTAAGCGACATTCGTTCGGCCGAGAATGTCGGCTCGATTTTCAGGACCGCGGATGCGGCCGGCGTTTCGCGGATATATCTCGCGGGCTATACGCCCGCGCCGACAGACCGCTTCGGACGCCCGAACCCGAAAATTGCAAAAGCGGCTTTGGGAGCCGAAAAATCGGTCCCGTGGGAGTCGCACCCCGCCGCGCTTTCCTTGGTCGCGGAACTTAAGAAGAAAGGAGTTACGGTTATTGCCGTCGAACAGCACCAGAATTCGGTCCCGTATCAAACGTGGCGCTGTCCGGAGTCCGCGGCGCTTATTCTCGGAAATGAAGTTGACGGCGTGCCTGCAGAGATTTTGAACGCATGCGACTCGATTATTGAAATACCGATGAGAGGCGCCAAAGAATCTTTGAATGTTTCGGTAGCCGCTGGCATCGCGCTTTTCCACGCGCGGGATTATTGACACAGCTCCCTTCGAGCCGTACATTTGTGCGAAATGAGCGGGGAAAAAAGAACGCTTCACAGGCACGGCACGACGCGCATTTCAGACGCCGAACTGAAGGCGCGCTCGGCTGCTTTGCAAAAACTCGGCGGGAAAGGAGCGAAAGTCGTCTTCGGCTTTTTTGAGTGCGTTATCGACTCTGACGAGTTGAACGCGCGCGGCGAGGTTCGCATTGCGCCTCCGAATAACCCGAATCGGAACGCTAAGAGGAAGCCTGACACCTCAGGCTTTCGCGGCCAGTACGTGAATCCCGCGCAGCTCCGCGCCTCGCGCCGCGGCTAGCCTAGTAGATTACCGACGCCACTAATTTTCCGTTCTCGTCCCAGAGGAGTATTTGGTCGTGCGAGTTCGCCCATAATTCCTGATCGCGCGATAGATACACGTACCACTCGTCGCCGTAAAAGTCGGGGTCGTTTCTGTGCGTTTGTATGCAGCCCGCATACGTTAAGTCATTTTGAACGAAACTCTGGCAGGACGAGTTAACGTCTGCGGGGAAAGAGCCTGTATATACGGAACATGCGGGAAGATTTTCAATAAAGTCGACGCATTCAACCGATGAGCCCGTTTTTTCAGGATGGAGAAGCGCTTCGTCTTCGGGCGCGGGGCAGTCGGTTCGTATCTGGGGGCTGAAGTTCTGATGCTGTTCGAAATATCCGGCGCACGCGTTCGTGCGGAACGATGCGCCGATGGGGGAGCGGCCCGTAATCAAATACACTTTCATGTCCGCGCCGACGGTAATCGGCGCCTCTCCTGAGACGTCGCCGAGAGCGGGGATTTGCGCGGCGGAGCCTAAAGTTACTTTAACCGCCTGCGTTTTGCTTTCAAGAACCCAGCCGGTCAGCGTTACGGGGTTTTGCAGTTTTCTCGAAGTGGAGATGGTGACATATTCTTTATTCTTGTCGTCCGAGGTTGCGGTGCCCCGCGAGAGCGCCACTTGAGACGCATACGGCGAATCTACTTTTAATCCGCCCGTCGTGGTTCGGTAGTTGAAGAAATATGAAAGCAAATCCACCCGCCCATCCGATGAAGACGAAGAACTCCCGCCGGAAGAAGGGATTCCCGACGTATCGGCCTGGCTTTCCGACGAGCTTATAGCATGTCCGGTTTTCGTGTCGATTCCCGGCACAGACGGCGGAGTCAGAAACCAGCCTGACTGGGATATCGGACGCGACGGTCCGCCGGTCGAGACCCACACCATGCCCAGAAGGACGATGATGAGGATGAATCCGATAAACGTGCCGATTGCCGATACGCCGCGAGGGGATTTCATACCGTCAGAATACCTTTTTATGAAGCCGAACGCTTTATTATCAACCTCTTCAACTCTTCCCGCACCACCGCAGCGTCGCTCCACGGCGTTCTTGTTCCGTTCGCTTCCATTATGTACGGGTCGGTGCCTTTGCCCGATACTAAGACCACGTCGTCTTTTGACGCGAGCGCAAGGGCTTCCGCAATCGCTTCGCGCCTATTCATAATTATTCGCGGCGCGCGCTTCATTCCTGCGGCCATTTCTTCGACAATCGCGCGCGGGTTTTCGTCGTACGGATCTTCGTTCGTGAGAATCACTTCGGCGCACGTCTCGTCGGCAATGGCGCCCATCTCGGGACGCTTCCAGCGGTCGCGGCCGCCGCCCGTGTTTCCGAGGACGCATATCTTTCGTTTATTCGGATATGCAGAATAGAGCGCGCGCAGGGAGTCCGGCGTATGCGCATAATCCACCACCGCAAGAAACGGCTGGCCTTCATCGATTGTTTCAACCCGTCCGCTGATGGGTTTCATCTTCGAAAGCGCGCGCGCTGACGTTTCCGGGGCGATACCGATTTTTTCGGCGAGCGCGGATGCCGCAAGCGCATTCAGAATCGAAAACTCGCCGGGAAAGGGGATTGAGAACGTCGTTCCGCGCCAGGTTAAGGATGCGGAGCGTTCGTCGAACCGGTACGGCGCGGCGTCTGTAAGAGAGAACCGCGCCTTCTCTTCGGCAGCCAAGGAGAGCACGCGCGCTCCCACCTCGTCTTCGGGATTTGCAACGATAATGCGCGGACGTTTGTACGAGCGGGCGACCGTCATGCCGATTTTTATTTTCGCCTTTTTATAGTTTTCGTAGGAGCCGTGCGACTCGATATGTTCGGGGGCGATGTTCGTGAATATCAAAGCGTTTGGAAACAAGGCTGCATTCCGAGCCTGACGCGCGCCCTCCGACGTTACTTCAACAATGGCATGCGTTGCTCCGCGCTTTACGCCCTCGGCCAATACTTTTTGCAGGTGCCCATAACCGGGCATGGTCATTTTGAAAAGGTTCGGACGCGATTCGCTCAAGACTTTGAAGCGTATCGTCGAGGCAAGAACCGTACGGTATCCGGCGCCCTCAAGGACGGCGTTCGTCATTTCGCACGTTGATGATTTGCCTTTCGTGCCCGTTACGATAACGACGAACAGTTTTCGTGCAGGCAATCCGTACAAAAGCGCCGCGCCCCATCCGAGCGCGAAGTGATATGCCGTCCGCAGAGCGGACAGAACAGGGGCAGGGATGAGGCGCTCGGCGATATTTCGGATAAACGCTCTCATGCTCAGATATTTTTCGCGGCGATACGTATCGCTTCGCGTATGCGGGCTTCCGTTTCCGCGTGTTCGGCGGAAACCGCCTGCGCGACTTCGCGCGCTTCGCGCGCGGTGTAGCCCAAGGCAATCAAAGCGTCGGTCACATCGTCTCCGCTCTCTGCCTGTTTCGCGCCTCCCGCACGCACCTTCTCGCGCAGCTCGAGCACGATTTTTTCAGCAGTTTTCTTTCCGATGCCGAAATTGCGCGAAAGCCCGGCCGCGTCCTGCGCCCCA
This sequence comes from uncultured Candidatus Saccharibacteria bacterium, assembly GCA_964477415.1. GTDB lineage: Bacteria > Patescibacteriota > Minisyncoccia > Phycocordibacterales > Phycocordibacteraceae > Phycocordibacter. The sequence goes on from CAYZDT010000007.1 coordinate 5,255, forward strand.
ACCGCCCCTTCAAGCGCCCGCGTATCTGCCGAATTCAATATAGAGAGAGCCGACTTCGGACCGATACCCGATACGGACAGGAGGAGTTCGAACCACACAAGCTCTTCTTTCGTCTCAAAACCGTACAAATCCTGAGCCGTTTCCCTGACCGCAAGGTGCGTCCACAGAAACAGTTCGTCGCCCTCCGAAATGCGCGCGAGGCATGAGGCGAGGACGAAGACTCCGTGCCCAACTCCGCCTGTTTCAATGACGGCGGTTTCGCGGACGATTCCCGCCACGCGGCCTCGTAATGAGCCGATCATGGGTCAATGATATACCAAAATCCTTTGGTATACGGACGCGGCTCTCGGACGGCATGAAAGCACGCTTTCGCGCCGCTGCTCGTTTGCGTCCGCAACACTCTTGCGTTCGGGCATATTTCGCGGTACATTCGTTCCTCATGGCAATCACGAAAAGCGCAAAGAAGGCGATTCGCTCCTCCGAGAGGAAGCGCGTCTTCAATGTCCGCAGAAAGCGCGCAATGGCTGAGTCCGTAAAGGGCGCAAAAAAGACCGCGGGTATGGAGCGCGCAGCGCAGACGGAAGCTCTGAAAAAGGCGTATCAGGCGATAGATAAAGCGGCAAAGCGCGGCGTGATTAAGAAAAACGCTGCCGCGAGAAAGAAGGCGCGCCTCGCAGCTCTCCTCAAGAAATCTTCGGCAAAATAAGAGCCCTGTAAAAGGGCTTTTTTTGTGGTAGATTTACAGTCGCTTCTCAGACTATCCGCTGAGAAAGCTGCTCTCTCAAACCTTCGGTTTGCGAGAGCTCGCTCGGAAAAAATAAGTCGGCACGCCGCTTATTTTCTTCCTCACTCGCTCTCGTCGTTCAATGGATAGGACGCAAGCTTGCGGAGCTTGTAATGTAGGTTCGATTCCTGCCGAGAGCACTAAAGTCCGATAGTCTTTACGACCCGCTCGACCATCTGGTCGAGCTTGTCCTCCTCCTGGATGTTGCGGTTTTTGAATTCAGTGCGGATTTGGCGGAAATCAGCCGTGTGAAGCGGGGCTTTTATGACGCCGATTAAAGTCTGTGTTTCCAAAGTCAGATGGCGCGGCTCGTCTTCGGATATCGCGAAGCGGGTTATTTTTTCGTACGGAATCGTTTCCCGTCCGATGCGAAAACCCGCATCAGTCACTGAATATGTGTGCCGCGGCGCGGGCGCGTTCCCCACGAGCATCACGGTGAATCCGCCGATAACCGCAATAACGGACAAGAGGTAGTCCTGCAAAATCGCCGCGGCTATTGCGATGCCTGCGGCAACGATGCCAACCGACCAAAACCACGCCTTTCCCTTCGGGGTGGGCGAATATTCTTCCGCCTGCCACGTGACGATAACGTGCTCCATTCCTTTTAGTATATCGCGCTGGCGGCGCCTTTGCGCCGAGGTATACTGTGGCTATTATCAATAACCTCCTGTTTTTTATGGAGCACATGTCTCACAGCGACGCGGAGATGGAAGGGCTCGTACGCAAACTTGGGGAAGACCCGAGTTTTTTAAAAACCTATAAAGAGAAGTACGACGGCTACCGCGTGCACTGGCTCCCGCGCGTTCTCGGCACCTTTTTAGTCTGGGCGGGCAATTTGGTATACGGTAAAAAACCGTCATATCTCAAATTCCGCGCCGTCGAAGTTATTGCCCGTGTTCCGTACCATTCATGGGAATCGGCGGCGTTCACATTCCTCACCTTGTTCTACATGAACGAGAAGAAGGCGATGAAACTTTCGGAGGTTGCGTGGCTTGCCCGCATGTCCTCGGACAACGAAACGATGCACGTTGTCGTTATTTCTCAGCTTGCTAAAAAAGAACAAAAACTGAACGGATTCGTTCATACGTTTATCCCGATGGTATTCGCATTCTTTTACTTCTGGGCGTCGTACTGGCTCTACATTCTGAATCCGCGCTACTCGTTCGAACTGAATTATCTATTTGAAAGCCATGCGTTCGAGCAGTACACGGAGTTTCTCAAAGAAAACGAGGCCGCGCTCAAATCAAAGAAGGTTGAAAGTCCGTATCTCGACTGGTACGGCCGAACGCCCGCAAATCAGTACGAATTTTTTGAATCGGTGAAAAACGACGAGATCATCCACCGCAACCGCTCAATTGAAGAAATAGAAAAGCGCGACGCCGCACTCAAAGCGTCCTGAAATACGCCCGCGCGTCTCCCGCGTCTTTCGCAATCGCGGCTTTCAATTCGTTTTCGTCCTTAAACTCCGCGTCATCGCGGAGTTTTTTCAAAAGCTCAATCGTGATTTCCGTTCCGTATGTATTTTCCGAAAAGTCGAACACGTGTGCTTCAAGCAACCCGCGTCTTTCATTTGCGTATGCGACTGCATTATGCGCTGTACCCTTTATAAGAACGCGCGCGGCATAAATGCCCGCAAGCCCCCGTTCGGAGAGCGGAATGTTCACGGTGGGGAACCCTAACTCGCCGGCTTTCCGCGTTCCTTCCAAGACGACGCCTGAAAACTTCATTGTACCGATTATACTTCCGTCCGCGAGCGACGTTCAATTTCGTCGCGGAGCCTCGGCTCGATCCCGTTTTCGGGGTCGTGCGCTTCGTATTCAAAGCTGCGGCGGTCCGTGCGGAGGGCCGAATATGGCCGGCCTGAGAGCGTGTTCCATGCGATTTCGCGTGCGGAGCGCAAAGCGTACGACAGCCGGCCCTCTCGGCGCGCCTGTTCGACGTGCGCAAGTTCCGCAACGACGCGGTCTAAAATACGTTCCGTCAAAAGCGGCCTGCCGTTGCCGTCCTGCGGCGGTTCGTTTATGTAAATCCTGTTTTCGCCGAAAAAGGGGACGTAGTGCGCGCCGGGCTCGCTTCTCACGAGCGCGTTCATAAATCGCTGCAAGGGGGTCGCGCCCACATACACTTTCGTATTCGGATACCGTTCCGCAAGACGCTCTACCGCCGCCACTCGTTCGCGCGTTGGGATTCTCGGCGCGATGTTTGCAAACGTGAAATAACGTTCCGATGCCGGGGTCGCGCACGATGTTTGGCTCGCGTTCCTCCAGTCGGTCAAATCATATTCGGTTGCGCCGACGTTTGCATATTCGGATGCGGCAAGCCCGAGCGTTGCGGCGCCCATACCCGCGAGCACGGTTCTTTTTACATTCCACTTAAAACGTCTTCGCGGTTCGGCCTCCGCATGCGCATATTCTCCGTGAATCGCGCTCATATACGGATTATGGACCCGTGCCCGCCCGCCCGCGGGGGTTGTGCACAGAATTTAATCCTCAGTTCGCGCGAAGCGCGGCACCGCCGCCCCGCCCACCTCGACCGTTTCTAGGAACATCGCGAGAGGGCGCGCCCACAATGACCCCGCCGGGTAACCGGGCGCATCGTATAAAGATTCATAGATGACGGTTTCTTCGCCGGTTTCTGTATTCCGCGCGACGCCGAGGACGCGGTATGTTCCGCCTTTATAGTGCCGGTATACTCCCGGCGTAACCATTGATGACATGCGGAGGCGGTGAGATTCGAACTCACGAGGCCTTTCGACCTGGCGGTTTTCAAGACCGCTGCACTAGACCACTATGCGACGCCTCCGAATCGTTCAAATATACTAGTTTGGAGGCTCTCTCGCAAAAAAGACCGCGTACGGACAGGGCATCTTTGAGAGCGGTATACTGGAAGAAATGGCGAAACTCGTCGGTATAGACTACGGTTCCAAGCGCGTCGGCGTTGCTGTTTCGGACGATTCCGGCTCGGTTGCGTTCCCGAAGGCGGAATTTTCAAACGATGCGCGCCTCGTGGACTCAATATCCGCGCTTATAAAGGAAGAAGGCGCGTCGGCCGTTGTTATCGGCGAGTCAAAGAACGCATCCGGCGAAGAGAATGCCGTGATGGCCGAGGCGCGGGCATTTTCCGAACGGCTCTCTATTGCATCCGGCGTTCCCGTGCACTTCGAGCCCGAGTTTTATACGTCCGTTGAAGCCAGGCGCGATGCCGGGCACTCATTCGTTGATTCAAGAGCCGCGGCCATTATTCTTAACAGTTTTATAACCCGCACAAAACCATCATGAACTCGTTCATCTCTCTCGACGACTTCAAAAAAGCGGTTATTCAAATCGGCACTGTCGAATCCGCCGAGCCCGTGCCGGAAACCGACAAACTCCTCCGTCTCGAAGTCAACTTCGGCGAAGGAGGCACGAAGCAAATTCTTTCGGGTATTGCGGAGCATGTTGAGCCCGCCGCACTTATCGGCCGGCAGTTTCCGTTTATTACGAATTTGGAACCGCGCGTGATTCGCGGGCTGGTATCAAACGGCATGCTTCTTGCGGTCGGAGAAGGGGACGCGTTCGCTTTGCTGTCTCCGACATCGCCCGTTTCTCCCGGCAGCAAAATTCGGTAAGTGAAATAGAAGAAACCGCGCTTTTTATCCCGCTATAATGCGGGTATGCATCTCTCGGGCGCGCTTCTTTCCGTATTTCCGACGCCGTCGGCCTTGTCGATGCCCGCAGCAGGCATCGACATCTCGCATGGAAGCGTGAAGGCGGTTTTGCTATCCGAGTCAGGCGGGAAGACCGCGCTGAAATCGTACGGGGAAGCGCCTCTGCCTGAAGGCGCGGTGGTCGGCGGCGACATTGAAATGGAAGATAAGGTAGTCGAGGTTCTCCGTTCTTTCAGGCTTCGCCACGGCATTCACTACGCCGCCGCCTCGCTTCTTGAGAAGAAAGCGTACCTCTATCAGACCGTTGTCCCCTCCGGCACGAAGAATCTGCGCGCGGGCGTTGAGTTTGATTTTGAATCCCACGTGCCGCTTCCGCCGAAGGAGGCTATTTTTGACTTCGAAATCGTACGCACGGTAGAAGCGGGAACTATTGTCGCAGTGACAGCCTATGCGCGGCGCATCGTTGAGGAGTATCGGTCGGCGTTTCAAAAAGCCGGCATCGGGCTCAGGTCCCTTGAGGTCGAGTCGCAGGCGCTGGCGCGCGCCGTTCTTTCCGAGGCGGATCGCGAGAAGACCGTCATGATGATCGATTTCGGCAAATATACTACCCGCATCGCAATTGCCGAATACGGCGTCGTCTCTTTCACCGCAACCGTCGACGTCGGCGGCGACGCCTTAACGCAGGCGGTTATGAAAAAACTTTCCGTCGCCGAACCCGAAGCGGAGAAAGTGAAGAACGAGAAAGGATTTCTCATGAGCGCGGACAACAAGGAATTAGTTGAGGCTTTGATGACGACCGTTTCGGTCGTGAAAGATGAGTTAGTCAGGCATCAGACGTATTGGAATAGCCCGCCCGAAGACGAACCGCCGAGAAGGCCGATTGAGCGCGCGATTATTTGCGGAGGAAATGCGAACTTGCGCGGGTTCCCCGAATACCTTGAAGGATTTTTGAACGTGCCGGTTTCGATTGCGAACGTGTGGGAGAACGCATTTTCTTTCGACAGCTATGTTCCGCCGATGCACTTCGCCGAATCTTTGGAATATGCGACCGCAGTCGGGCTGTCGCTTCGCGGGCGCGCGTCGCAGTCGTGGTAGTTCTTTTATCTTATGGTTAACATACTCCCCGAAAACGCACGCCGAGAATTGAAAACCGCATACTACATGCGCCTCGCGGCATTTTCTTTGTGCGCGCTCGCGGCCGCAGTTATTGCCGGCGGGGCGCTTCTCGTGCCCGCGTATCTTCTCGCGAAAAACGAGGCAGATGCCGCGGGGCGGGTTGATGCGGCCTTGGCGCAGTCATTGTCTATCAAGGAAAAAGAAGGCCCCGGAAAGACGCTCGCCGTGTTTACGGAAGAGCTGAATCTTTTGAACCGGTACGACTACCGCGCGCTCATGCCGCAACTCTTCTCATCGGTGCTCGCTGAGTTGGGTGACGGCATTACGCTCTCAAAGATTTCTTTCACATTTTCATCGGACACGGAAGGGAAAGCGGCCCTTTCAGGCCGTTCGAAGACCCGTTCGGATTTGGTAGCGTTCGTAAACGCGCTTCAAAAGAACCCGCTGTTTCAGGGAGTTTCAGTGCCCGTGTCGGATTTGGCAACCGAGACGAATCTTGAGTTCGTGCTGCAATTTTCATTTAAAGCCGCAACGCCATGAAGCAGCTCCCGCTACTCATTCTTGCGTTCGTCCTCTTTTCCGCCGCCGCGTTCGGATATTGGTATTTGAATACGGAAATCGGAAAGTATGCGGCTTTGATTGCCGCATCCCAGACGAACAACCAGTCGGCGTCCGCACGCGAAGCGTTTAACCGTTCCGCGAACGAGTTTTTGTTCGAAACGTCGTCTGTTCGTGCGGAAGCATCCGCGTTCGTCGCGCAGGACGCTGATTTCGTATCGGTTATAGAGACGGTCGAAGCCGCGGCCCGCCGGGAAGGCGTTGCGGTTGAAGTCGGATCAGTTAATGTGTCCGCGGGCGGATTGAAATCGCACGAACTCGTCGCACTGACTCTATCTGCGAAGGGCGGCTTTACGGACGTTGTCGCCTTCGTTTCCGCGCTCGAAGCGCTGCCGTTCGCGTCGCGGGTCAATGCGGTTTCCCTCGAACTTTCCGAGAAAGGATGGTTTGCCCGGGCGACTTTGGAATTTGTAAAAAGAAAATCATCGCCATGAATTTCAAACTTTCACTTTCCGATATAGCCGCATGGCTGACAACGCCGCGCCCCGCGCGTGACTGGGCGATTGCAGTCATTTTCTCATCCGCGCTTTTCATCGCGTGCGGCGGATACGCCGCGTACCTTTTCATAGGCTTAAGAACCGGCAGCATTCTCGGCACGATTGATGCCGCCCCCGCGCAGGCATCAAGCGTAAAAAAGGAAGATATCGCATCCGCGGTCGAAGCGTACCGCGCCCGCGCGGATTTGTTTGCGAAAGGCGTATCCGTGCCGGGCGTGTTCGATCCGTCGAAATAAGCTTGTCGCGCGGGCGCGCGGGCGGTAAGCTTGACCTCGCGGCTCCTTAGCTCAATGGATAGAGCAGCGCTCTTCTAAGGCGTTGATGTAGGTTCGATTCCTACAGGAGCCACCCATAATCTCGGTGCAGCCGAAATTATGGGCGTGAAGTTGTAGGAATCGAAAGCCGCAGCCCGCGAGAGGCGGGCGAGGCGGGGTCGCGCGCTTAGCTCAGTTGGTAGAGCAACTCTTTTACACAGAGAAGGTCGGGGGTTCAAGTCCCTCAGCGCGCACAAATGGAGCCCGAAATCGTATACGAAGACGAAGACGTTTTAGTTATAAATAAACCGGCCGGGCTTATAGTCCATTCGGACGGAAGAACCGCGGAACCCTCTGTTGCCGAATGGGCCGTCGCGCGCTATCCGCAGATGAAAGGAGTGGGGGAGCCGTGGGAGAGCCCGCAAGGAGAAATTGTCGAACGACCGGGCATCGTGCATCGCCTCGACCGCACGACCTCAGGCGTCATGATTCTCGCAAAAACCGCCGAAGCGCACGCATTTTTAAAAAAACAGTTTCAGGACAGAGAAACGAAAAAAGAATATCTCGCGCTCGTCTACGGGCATCCGAAAGAAGACGCGGGCATAATTGAAAAAGAAATCGTCCGCATCAAAAGCGTTCCGCCGCGATGGGGCGTTGCGCACGGACTTGAAAATAAGAAACGCGCCGCGATAACCGAGTGGAAGGTCTTGAAGAGAGGCACTGAACCCGAAACAGGGGAGAAAGTTTCTTTGCTTTCTGTGTTGCCTAAAACCGGCCGTACGCACCAAATCCGCGTGCATCTGAAGGCGCTCGGATATCCGATAGTGTCCGACCATTTATATGCGGCAGGGAAGCCTCAGCTTTTCGGCATACGTCGCCCGGCGCTTCACGCGGAGCGTCTTTCAATCACGCTCCCGTCAGGAGAAAGGCGGGCATTTGAAGCGCCGCTTCCTGGCGACATGAGTACAGATATTTGATTTATTTAATTTTTGTTGTAGAATATTTTTGTGAGTGAAAACTTCAGATACACTGAGGAAGTTTTAGACCGAGCCGCTTTCCTCAAGCAAACCAAACGCCTTTCTTGGGCGGTGATTGCCGAACGACTCGGGTGCCCCGCAGGCTCTTTGCGTACAACTGTATCTGACAGGAAAAAAGGAAAGTGGGTAGGACAAAACGATCAAAGAAGCCTGCAGCGAGAGCTTCTTGAACAGCTCGTGCTTCAGGGCGCAACGCCCCCGCAGATGAGAGAGGCATATCAGAGAATGTTTGGAATCACGCTTAAGCCGAGTGCTCTGTCTATGCGGCTCCGGAACATGGGGTACGACAGAGAAGTGCGAAACGAGCTTGTTCGTGAGGTGCGCGTTCATTAGGCATTTGTTGCGAAAAAAGACCCTTTGTGGTATTTTTGCCCTTCATGACCGTAGCAATGAACCCCAAAACCGTTTCTCCCGTTAACGTGGATGAGCGCAAAAACCTTGATATCCGCGCGGGCGACATCGTTCGCGTGCACCAGAAAATCCAGGAAAAGGGCAAAACCCGTATCCAGATTTTCGAGGGCTTGGTCTTGGCAAGAAAGCACGGGACCGAGGCAGGCGCGACGTTTACCGTTCGTGCAACCCTCTCGGGTATCGGCGTTGAAAAAATCTTCCCCCTCTACTCTCCGTTAATCGACAAGATTGAAATCGTGCGCCGTTCGAAGATGCGCCGCTCGAAACTGTATTTCATCCGCGATCAGGTCGCCCGCGTCATGCGCCGCCAGTTGCGCAACATGAAGTCGGTTGCTATTTCCACGAAGTCCGAACGCGAAGAAGCGGAACGCATGGCTTCCGAAGCCGAAGCCGCTGCCAAAGAGGAAGAGGAACGGAAGGCGCGCGAAGAAGCCGCGAAAGCAGCAGAAGCGGCGGTCCTTGCCGAAGCGACCAAATCCGAAGCTCCCGCCGAAGAGGCCCCCAAAGAAGAAGAGAAAAAAGCCGAGTAATTCTCGGCTTTTTTGTTTACCCTGCAGGGTGGGTGTGGTGGTATTCGCATCCGGGCGACGCGGGCCCGCAGGTGCAGCGGGGCAAATCCCGCATCGAAAGTCCTCCGTCCGTTTCGCGCGGCGCGCAGAGAATGCGCGCGCGAAGCTCGGCCGACGGAGCCGGCTCCGTCCGTGCGCCGTCGTGGCGCGGCCTTTGCGTTTCAGTCATATGATATTTATTTTTTTATTTTTATAAAAACCGAAAGCTTTTAAAGAAAAGCCCCCTCGATTGGAGGGGGCTTTTGGTTTCGGCTGTTTTTGTGATGTCGCTAGCCGTTCGTCAAAAGCCCCCTCGAAGAGGTGACTACGACGACGACCACGTTTGTGCCGTTTCGCGACATAAAACTCATGGTACGTCCGTACCCGATTCTGTCAAATTTTGTTTG
>CAYZDT010000008.1:0-12858 GCA_964477415.1 uncultured Candidatus Saccharibacteria bacterium
GTGAACGGCAAATCCGTCGATGATTTTTTCTCTACGAAGGAATTGGCGAATAACGCCGTGCTTCCCTTGAAGGGCATCGACGGCAAGTTCACCGTTTCCGCAAAAGTGACCGGCGGAGGTATTGCCGGCCAGTCTGACGCCGTCAGGCACGGAATCGCCCGCGCGTTGACCGAGCACGACGCATCCTTGCGCACTCCCTTGAAAAGAGCAGGATTCTTGAAACGCGATCCTCGCGCCAAAGAGCGCAGAAAACCCGGTTTGGTCAAAGCCCGCAAGCGCCCGCAATGGAGCAAGCGCTAGTCTCTACCATGACCGAAAAACTTTCGCGTCGCTATTCCGGCCATTCTATTGGTGATTTTGTTGTTGAGCTGCCTGGTTGGCATCAGGAAGTCTTTCAGGTAGTCCAAACGCCTGCCGAACAAACCGGACATCTCACGGTTCGCCTTGCCGATGAGCGCCGGGAAATGATAACGGGCAGAAAATATGACCATCTTGGAAGTGCGAGCCCTTCGCGATTCGGTCAGATAGCCGCCGATAAGAGAGCGACAAGAAAATAATCAAAGCCCCTATCAACAGGGGCTTTTTTATATTTGCTTGCATGAAGACTATGCACAGGTGTATAGAAAAAGTATGGGAGAACATACCGGCGGCGAAATACGGGACGGAGAAATCGTGCGCACGAAGAAGTTTGAAGGGGATTGGAAAATCTTGCCCAGATGGAGTTCAAACAGAATCGCGCTTCTTTTTCATGAACGAACCCCTACAGGCCGCGAACTCGGAGGTGTGCACATAGAAAAATATCCGCCGAAGAGGTGGCTCCCTGAACATCGCTTCGTAAGCCGAGCATCTATTGTAAAGGCGCCCGTCGAGGGCGAATTTTGACCGAAGTCGCTAGGACTTTACCGCGGCGTTCATTTTCTTATAATGAGCCTCTATGCCGGAGGATGAAATCGTAATGGAGCCCGAAGACGGAGAAGGGAACACCGCGAATGCGGGCCAGAAACTGAAGGACTTGCGCGAAAAGCTGAAGGAAGTTCAGAGGCAGCGGGACGAATATCTTGATTCTCTTCAGAGAATGAAGGCGGACTATATAAACGCCAAAAAGCGATTTGAGGAAGATACGCGCGCTCTTTCCGAGTTTGCGTCCCAAGCATTAGTTATCGAACTTCTTCCCGTCGCGGACAGCCTCGAATACGCATTGGCGCACTCGAAAGATTCCGAAGGGCTCATCAATACTCACAAGGAGCTTCAGAAAATATTTTCCGCTCACGGCGTTGAATCGTTCGACCCGATAGGCGAAATATTCAACCCTGCGAACATGGAACCCGTCGAGACGCTTGCCGTTAAAGACGAATCGGAGGATAATAGAGTAACCAAGACGCACCAAAAAGGGTACACCCTGCACGGGCGCGTCATCCGGCCGGCACGAATTGCGGTCGGACATTATCAAAAATAAGCTTTCTTCTAAACCTATGAGCAAGATTCTTGGCATTGACCTCGGAACCACCAACTCGGCCATGGCGATTGTCGAAGCCGGCGAACCCCGCATTATCGAAAATGCGGAAGGGAACCGTACGACGCCTTCGGTAGTCGCGATATCCAAAACGGGAGACCGCCTCGCGGGCCTACTAGCGAAGCGGCAGGCGGTTACGAACCCGAAAAACACGGTCTATCAGATAAAGCGATTCATCGGCCACACGTTTGACGAAGCGGGCGTTCAGAAAGACAAAGCTGCGGTGCCGTATGAGATACAGAAGGGCGCCTCGGGCGGCATTGAGGTTAAAATGGGCGATAAGTGGATGCGCCCTGAAGAGGTTTCTGCGATGATTCTTCAGAAACTGAAAGCAGACGCGGAAGCGCGCCTCGGCGAGCCGATAACTGAAGCGGTGATTACCGTACCCGCGTACTTCAACGACTCCCAGAGGCAGGCAACCAAAGACGCCGGCAAAATTGCTGGCTTAAACGTCCTCCGCATCATCAACGAACCGACCGCCGCCGCATTGGCATACGGATTCGACAAGAAAAAGAACGAGAAAATAGCCGTATTCGACTTCGGCGGAGGCACGTTCGACGTCTCGATTCTCGAAGTCGGCGACGACGTCATAGAAGTGAAATCAACCGACGGCGACTCGCACCTCGGCGGTCGCGACATCGACCAGAAGATAATCGCGTGGCTCGCCGACGAATTCAAGAAAGAATCCGGAATCGACGTATCGGGAGACCCGCTCGCCAAGCAGCGCTTGGATGAGGCCGCGGAAAAAGCGAAAATCGAGCTCTCCTCCGCCACACAGACCGAAATAAACATTCCGTTCATTACCTCCGACTCTTCGGGCCCGCGCCACCTCCTTATTTCGCTCTCAAGGGCAAAATTAGAGGAACTTTCGGCGGAATTCGTAGACCGTGCGATGGCGATTACGAAACGCGCCATGGAAGCGTCGCCGTTTAAGGTGGCGGACATCAACGAAGTCGTATTGGTCGGCGGTCAGACCAGAAGCCCGCAGATACAGGCCGCGGTAAAGGCGTTTTTCGGCAAAGAACCGCACCTCGGCGTAAATCCGGACGAAGTGGTGGCCCTTGGCGCCGCGATTCAGGGAGGCATTTTGAAGGGTGACGTGAAAGACGTGCTTCTCCTCGACGTCATTCCGCTCTCCTTGGGGATTGAAACGATGGGCGGAGTTGCGACCAAACTCATTGAAAAAAACACCACGATTCCGACCGCCAAAAGCCAGACGTTCTCGACCGCTTCCGACAATCAGACGTCGGTAGAGATACATATCGTGCAGGGCGAGCGCGCAATGGCGAACGACAACAAATCATTGGGCCGGTTCATCCTTGAAGGAATACCGCCCGCGCCTCGCGGCATGCCGCAAGTTGAAGTGACCTTCGACGTCGACGCAAACGGCATATTGAAAGTCACCGCGAAAGACAAAGCCACTTCAAAAGAACAGACGATACGCATCGAAGCGTCTTCGGGTCTTTCCGACGCGGATATCGAGCGTATGAAAAAAGATGCGGATATGAACGCCGAGAAAGATAAGCAGTCGAAGGATTTGGCGGATTCGAGAAATCTTGCCGATCAGACAATCTACACCGCGGAAAAAGCATTACAGGAACACGGAGCAAAGATTCCCGACGATGTTAAAAAGTCGGTTCAGGACGCGGTGCAGAGAGTGAAGGATGTAAAAGATACGGGCGACCTCTCCGGCATTCAGTCGGCTACACAGGCTTTGTCTTCCGAAATGCAGAAAATCGGGCAGTACATGACCGAAGCAAACAAGGGACAAGAGAATCCACCGCAGGAACCTCCGAAAGAGGGTGGGGAAGATGGGAACGTCCGCGACGTATAGACTATGAGGCGTCCGGAAAGAAACGCCGACCAGCTTGAAATGGAGCTCCGCCTTACGCCTGCGGAAAAGATTCAACTGCGGCTGAACGAAATACAAATTCGCCGTCTTTTCCCGGGTTTCCTCGTAACATATAAGACCCGTTCTCCGTACTTGCGCCTCTCATGGGCAAAGCCGGGCGAACATCACCTTATTGATTCTATTACGCCATCCGGAAAAGTACGCATTCTGCGCCCGCCGCATTACGACAACAGGCCTGACATCGTGTACCCCGACTCGCTTGAGCGCGAATACGAAAATTACTGATGCTTGGCTCTCCGCGAAATCGGAGTAGTATGTAATGACCTATGAGTAAGGACTACTACGGCATTTTGGGTGTTGATAAAAAAGCCACCAAAGACGACATTAAAAAGGCGTTCAGAACGCTCGCGCATAAATACCACCCTGACAAAAAGGGCGGGGACGAAGCAAAATTCAAAGAGGTAAGCGAGGCGTATTCGATTCTTTCGGACGATAAAAAACGCGCGGAATACGATGCCTATGGCCGGGTGTTCACCGGCGGAGGCGCGCAGGGTGGAGGATTTGAAGGCTTCGATTTCTCGGGCGCAAACGGCGCCGAGTTCGAATTCGACATCAATGATATTTTCGGCGGGTTCTCCGATATATTTTCGGGTGCAAGAGGGCCTTCACGCGGACGCGACATCTCAATAGACATCGAGCTTTCCTTCAAAGAATCCGTGTTCGGTCTCACCCGGAAAGTCCTCATTATGAAGGATTCGACCTGCGCGCGCTGCACCGGAAGCGGCGCCGAGCCGAATACGTCTACAAAAACCTGCCCGACCTGTAACGGCAAAGGACAGGTTGTTGAATCGCGCCGCTCGCCGTTCGGCGTCTTTTCTGTCTCTACCCCTTGTCCGACCTGTCAGGGACGCCGCGTTGTTCCTGAAAAGCCCTGCACGCAGTGCAAGGGACACGGCGTCGAGCGGCGCGAAGAAGAAATTACGGTTGCAGTCCCCGCGGGAATCGATAATGGCCAGGTAATCCGCATGGGAGGCCTCGGCGAAGCGATTGCAGGAGGCGCCGCGGGAGATTTGTACATCAAAGTGCATGTGCGCCCCGACCGTTTGTTCAGAAAAGAAGGCTTTAACCTCGTCACCGAGCTTCCGATAAAAATAACCGATGCGCTTTTGGGCGGCGAATATAAACTGGAGACGTTTGAGGGTCCGGTGTCGGTCAAAGTGCCGCCCTTGCGCTCCACGGACGAAATCCTGCGCATGAAAGGGAAGGGCGTGCCGATTGAACGCTCCCGCCGCGGCGATTTGCTGATTCGCGTCAAAGTAGAATTTCCGCAAAAACTCTCAAAAGAGGCTAAGGAACTTCTGGATAAACTCAAAAAGGAAGGGATATAGGTTATTCCACCCCCTCGTCCATACAGGTTCCATACGTGGTACCATTTTCCCGTATGGACATTTTAGGCGGAACCGATATTTCGGGTTCCCTTGAGTCTTTGACCGATTTTTTCATCCACTTTGGAACCGACTTCTTCGCGTTCATAATAGTTGCCGCTGCCGTTTCGGGCTTTGCGTTCTACTTCGGCCGGGACCGGTTGATGTCTCTCATAGCCTCGATATACGCCGCGGTCCTTCTCTATCAGAAGTTCCCATACGGCTCATACGTGCCCGACGGGCCGTGGTACGAAATCGGCATTTTTGCGCTCTTTGTGGTCGTAGCGCTCATCGCATTCTCGGGCCTCTCCTTTTTCCTTGCACGCGAAACGTCGAGTTTTCTGGGAACTGCGGCGCTCTCAATAGCAACCGCGGGACTTTTGCTTTCTATCGCTATCTACATTCTTCCCGTACAGCAGCTGTACACATTCAGTGCGCCGACGATGGCGCTGTTTTCGTCCGCCGAATCGTTTTTCCTGTGGCTTCTTGCGCCTTTAGTCGCCCTGTTCTTCTTCGGGAGATAGCTTTTCATGAACGATATAAGCGCCGTATCGGTGACTCCTTTTGATGCATCACGCTTCCCGGAATTCGACGGCCATCAAAGCGTATCGTCTCTCCACGACGAGAAAACGGGCCTCCGCGGATACATTTCCATTCACAACACCAATCTCGGCCCCGCGATAGGCGGTACGCGTTTTTGGCACTACGCATCGGACGACGACGGACTCCGCGATTCCCTTCGCCTATCGCGCGCGATGACGTATAAATGCGCAATTGCGGGTGTGCCCTTCGGCGGAGGAAAAGGCGTTCTCTTGGCTCCTAAGAAGGACGCCGAGAAATCGGAAGAATATCTGGTCGCCTATACCGATGCTCTTAAAAAGCTCGATACGCGGTTTTATACGGGCGAGGATGTCGGCTTGAATCAGCGGGACGTTGAAATACTAGAGGCGCATTCGGACACGATAGTCGGCAGACCCGAAGTCGGCGGCCTGCCGGCAAAGTGGGCGGCGCTTTCGGTTTTTTACTGCATGGAAACCGCGCTCGAGAAGGCATTCGGCTCTGCTTCGTTTGAAGGCAAAACCGTCGCCGTAAAAGGAATCGGCGGCGTCGGAATCGATCTCTTGGCGCTTCTTGAAAACGCCGGCGCAAAAATAATCGCCGCCGATATAAATCCGACGCGCGTCGCTTTAGCGCAGAAACGCCATCCGAACGCGGTAATTGTCGATCCTAAAGACATACATAAACAAAAAGCGGACGTGTATTCCCCGTGCGCCCTAAACGACGAGTTCAATCCGGATACGCTGCCGGATTTGAAGGCGAAAATAATCTGCGGCGGCGCAAACAATCAGCTTCGGAGCCGCGAAGAGGGCAGAGTACTCCACGAACGCGGTATCGTGTATGTGCCGGATTACGTCGCGAACGCGGGCGGCCTCATCAGCGTTTCGGACGAGTTGCATGAGGGCGGTTATTTGCAGGAACGCGTCGAAAAGATGATACTGGACCTGAAATCGACGCTCGGGGAAATATTCGAAACTTCGGCAAGAGAGGGGAAACCCACCGACCTTGTTGCGGACGAACTCGCGGAGCGCAGATTCGGAAAGATATGAATAAAAAAAAAGCTGACGGACTCTTGACGGACCTGCGCAGAAAAAAGTCTTCTTATTGGGAGAAAGTCGGAAGAAAGACGGCCGTCAAAACTGCGCTAGAAACGCATAAAAACACCCCTGCGTACCGCAAATATCTTAAAAAACATAAAGCTTTGCTCCCGCCCAAGGCGACATACGAACACTTCCTTAAGCTCCCGCTCACCAGTAAGAAAAACTATCTCAAAAAGTACCCGCTTACCGAGATATCATACTCGGGCATCGGCGGACCGATTACCTATTCGGCGACATCAGGCTCAACGGGAAAGCCGTTTTATTTCCCTAGAAATCATGAACTTGATTGGCAGTATTCGGTACTTTTGGAGTCGTATCTCCGCGCAGTAAATCCGAACTATCGCAAAACGAACACGCTTGTTGTAATCGGTTTCGGAATGGGGGTGTGGATTGGAGGCCTTATTACGTACCGCGCATTTGAGTTTCTCAATGAAAGAGGAGTGAGTCTCTCGCTTATTACTCCCGGGGTTAACAAGAAGGAGATTTTTAATGCTCTCCGCGAATTATCGCCCCTCTACGATCAGACGATTCTCGCAGGGTACCCTCCGTTTGTAAAAGATATTGTCGATGAAGCCGAAGAAGAGGGGATTGATTTGAAGAAGATAAATTTAAAGCTCCTCTTTGCGGCCGAAGCATTTACGGAATCTTTTCGCGATTATGTCGCCCGAAAGGCAGGTATACGCAACGTTCATAATGAGACGCTTAACATATACGGAACCGCCGATATCGGTGCAATGGCTTTCGAAAGCCCTACCTCGATTCTCATCAGGCGTCTCGTGCTTGCGAATCCCGAACTCGCTCAAAAAGTGTTCGGCAAGATCCGCCGTACACCGACATTAGCCCAATACAATCCGCACTTTATTCACTTTGAGGCGCCCAGCGGAGATATAGTACTCACGGGCAAAAATGAAGTCTCGCTGGTGCGGTATGCAGTCGGCGACCATGGAGGGGTGTTTTCATTTACTGAACTGAATACGCTGCTTAAAACGGCGGGGATTAATCTTGTCAAAGAGGCGAGGAAAGCGGGCGTTAAGCTCGAAGAACTTCCGTTCGTGTACGTATACGAACGTTCGGACTTCTCCACAACCTTGTACGGTCTTCAGATTTACCCCGAAGTCATACGTGAGGTATTGCTTGAAAAGAGATTCCAAGGAGCATTGACGGGCAAATTCACCATGCTCACTGCCTATGACAAGAAGAAAAACCAGCAGCTTGAGATCCACATTGAAGAAAAGCGCGGGTGTTCGGTGCGCAAATCGGATATACAATTATTGCGCAAGGCGATTGTAGAAGCGTTGCGGGCGCGTAACTCCGAGTTCAGGGAATTATCGGATTTCCTCGGAAAGCGCGCTTATCCAAAGCTTTTTTTCTGGCCTCTGGGCCATCCGGCGCATTTCCAGGCGGGTGCGAAACAAAAATGGGTCAAAAAACATGAAACCTGAACTCATATCGAACGAAAAGGTAAGCACGGTCGCGGGCGAACGTGGAGCCCTGCTTGTAGATGCATATAAAGAACTGCTCGAGGATTTATTTCTTATACGAAACCCCCGTTTTAAATTTGATAAGAATTACCGCGAGGAATTTGAATTGTTCGCCCAACAGCGCGGCGATCTATCAGCTTCCGGTAATTGGTTTTATTTCCCATGGAATAAAATGCTCGTTCACTATCTTCCCGACGTAGAGCATCAGGAACTGCGGACGGCCCGCAATAGGAATCTTATTCTCCCGGCGGAGCAGGAAAAGCTGAGGAATGCGCGAATTGCCGTAGCGGGCTTGAGCGTCGGCAGCCACTGCGCCCTTACCCTAAACATGATGGGGATGGGACGAAAAATGAAGATTGCCGACCCGGATGTACTTTCAGGTTCCAACATGAACCGCGTTCGCTACGACTTCACGAAAGTGGGCCAGGCAAAAACGGCGGTTGCACGCGAACAGATGTATCAAATGGACCCCTATTCCGAGATAGAAGAATTTCCAGGCGTAACCGCGGACAATATTTCTGCATTTCTTTCCGATATAGACGTACTGGTCGAGGAAACGGACCATCTTGAAACCAAAATTTTCCTCCGAGAAGAGGCGCGGAGGCGCGGCATTCCCGTCATTATGGCAACCGACAACGGCGACGGCGTAATTGTCGACATCGAGAGGTTTGACCTTGATAAGAATACGAAACTTTTTAACGGACTTATAGGAGACATTACACTAGAGGAATTTAAAACATTCCCGCCCGCTGAACTGCCGAAACTTGCGGCAAGGATTGCGGGCGTTGAAATGATTGTGCCGCGCATGCTGAGTTCGCTTTCCGAAGTAGGTAAGACTCTGTATTCGTGGCCACAACTAGGCGATGCGGCGACCCTTTCCGGAGTAACCGTCGCTTATGCCGTAAAGCAGATTGTACTGGGTCTGCCTGTCAAATCAGGGAAAGTAGACGTCAGCCTGGAAAAAATATTCAATCCCTAGATATGCGCGCCCGTATTGAAGAAATGCTTCCTCTCGCGGTAACAGCCCCCTCGGGAGACAATTCGCAACCGTGGATTTTTTCCTTCCCGACAGACGATATCCTCCGGATTACGAATGTCCCCGGCAAGGACAACCCGATATTAAACTTCAAACAGACGGGCTCGCTCGTTTCCCACGGCGCGATAATACGAAATCTGCGCCTACTTGCAGGCGAACGCGGTCTTCTAGCGGATGTAAGGTACCTGCCAGGCCCGGAGAACTGTACGGCGGAAATATGTTTTTCAGATGCTTCAGCACGCCCGCATCCGCTTGTCCGGTTTATTCCCGAAAGGTATTCAAACCGAACGCATTATAAGAAAGCGCCTCTCTCTGAAGAAGACGCAGTCTCTATTGCAGAGGCTGGAGCTGAAGTTCCTAATACCGTATTTCAATTTTCAAAACCAAACACAGACAAAAAACGAGTAGCCCACGCGCTCTCGACCATGGAAAATATAGCGCTTCAAGTTCCCGAACTGCACGCGCTCTTTTTTAAAGATATTTTATGGAAGAGGGAACAGAACGACTCGGGTACGCCAGGACTCTACATAAAGACTCTTGAACTACCGCCGCCCGCACAACTCGCTATGCGCGTATTGAAAAAATGGGAGATAACAAACGCGCTTAATCAAGCTATCGGACTATCAAAGAAAATAGCTGCGGAAATGGCGTCGGTATACAGGGATTCCGCACAGTACGGCGCCATATTTATACCTGACAGGAGTTCACAGTCGTATATTTCTACAGGTGAAGCAATGCAATCCGTGTGGCTTGCGGCAACAGCAAGAAGTATTTCGGTGCAACCCGTAACTGGTTTGATGTTTCTCGCGCATCGCGCCGAAGCGGGTGATATGCATCCTATTCCTGAATCGTTTATTCCGGAAATTCTTGCCGCATATCGCACGGTAAACGATGCTTTTGAAACACCTGCAGGTTATCATCTTGCATTTCTGATGCGACTTGGACACAGCAAAAGACCGACGGCGCGTTCGCGTCGTCTCCCGCCTGTTATAGTGTCCTAGATGGACTTTGCCGCGTCGGCTTTTTCTAATGTCGACCTTCTTACGGTAGGGGTTGTTGTTGCGTTTATGGCGGTCTTGGGGGCCGTTGTGTATTTCTCGAACATACGCAGCGCCTCAAATATCGCGTTTCTTTTCTTTTGTCTTGCTGCGGTCGTATGGAGCGTGTTGAATTACGCCGCTTTTCAGACCGAACATCCCAGCATCTCTTTTTGGATTATCCGCGGGGTGATAGCGGCAGCCGCATGGTTCGTATTTGCACTCTTCCTCTTTCTTTCAACTTTTCCCGCCTTAAAAAGCCCGTTCCGGCTCACCACGAGAATATCAATGTTCCTCATTACGCTTTCAGTTTCAGTGCTTAACCTGTCTCCGCTTGTCTTTAAAAAGGTAACCTCGCTAGCGGCAGACGGTTCTATCGCCACCATAGAAAACGGCCCCGGAATATTTCTCTTCGCGGGTTTCGTGCTCTTGTGCGTCGTCGGGGGCATTGGCGGATTTATCCTCAAATACTTTAAGACTCCCGAGAACGAGAGAGCTCCGATGCGCGTCATTCTTATGGGGATTATTGCGACCTTTGCTCTGCTTCTGACCTTTAATTTTGCCCTCCCGGCTTTCTTTGATAACCCCTCTTTCATAAAATTCGGTGCGGTCTTTATATTCCCGTTTATAGCTGCGGCTTCGTTAGTTCTTTTGAGATATCGGTTCTTAAATGCGAAAGCCGTGACAATTGCGCTTTTGACCGGTTTTCTCGCCATCGCTATCTTCGGAGAAGTAGTCTTCTCAAAAGACACGCACGTCCTCTTATATCGTTTAAGCGAATTTCTTTTGGTTATTATTTTCGGTGTTCTACTTATACGGGGCGTTACAAAAGAAGTTCAACAGCGTGAAGAGATACAACACCTCGCGGATAGCCTAAAAGCTGCGAATGCGCGCCTCAAGGAATTGGATAAGCTTAAATCCCAGTTCCTTTCAATCGCGTCGCACGACCTGCGCGCGCCTTTGACGGTTATTCGGAATTTCCTGTCGCTTCTTATGGATGGTACGTACGGCAAGCTGCCCGCGGCGGCTGCGGAAGGCATGCATCAGGTGTTCGACCGCGCGACCGACATGGCAAAATCCGTCGACACTTATCTGAACGTCTCTCGCATCGAACAGGGAAGAATGAAATATGATTTCATAAACGTCGAGCTGGTCCCGATGGTTGAAAACGCATTTAAAGCGTTCGCGCCGAACGCGGAGAAGAAAGGACTCAAATTCTCGCTCACCGTTTCTGACGGGCTTCGGGGAAAGAAAGCGAAATTGGACGTCGCTAAGATGAACGAGGTTCTGAACAACCTTCTAGATAACTCGATAAAATACACTCCCTCCGGTTCCATAAGCGCGACCTTCGAGCCGAGAGGATCCGTTGCGCGCCTCACCATCTCCGACACGGGAGTGGGAATGTCCGCGGCTACTATCGGGAAACTTTTCAAACTCTTCTCTACGGGCGAAGAATCGCGGAAAATCAATACGTCTTCAACGGGCGTCGGCCTCTACATCACCAAATCCCACGTCGAAGCCCACGGCGGCAAAATATGGGCAGAATCGGACGGAGAAGGTAAAGGTTCGCGCTTTTTATTGGAGCTTCCGCTTATTTAAAACTGAGGTAATAATGGCCGTATATGATAAAAGCACTTGGCGAGTTTTTTAAAGATATCGGCCGTTCGTTTTACGGCCCTTCGTTGTATGCGGCAGGCGCCCAAAAAAGCGTTTGGAGGGCGTGGTTTTTCCTGTTTCTGGTCTCCGCTATTACCTCGCTTGCCGCAACCGCGTACATCGGTACGTCCTTTTATCCCGTTCTAAAATCGTTTTCGGAAGAAGATTTCGTTTCGCGTTTCTATCCCGAAGGCGTGGAGCTCTCCATTACCAACGGAAAGGCGAGCGTGAATCAGCCGGTGCCGTATATGCTTGCGACTCCGGAAGCCGAACGCGTTTCCAGTTCAACCTATCCGTATCTTTTGGTCGTCGATACCCGCCCCGACGTATCTTTGAGCGAAATAAACGCGTACGACACGTTTGCCGTCCTGACCGAGGACTCGCTTATTGTGCATACTGAAAAAGACACGCGCGTGCTGCCTCTTGAAAAAGTCGAAAATATGCACATAACGCGCGCGGCGGCGGAAGAATGGCAGGGTAAATTCGCATCGGTTATCCGGCTTATGTTCTGGCCTCTGGTCTTTATCCTGTGGCTTTTAATCGCAATCGGTTCGACGATAGCGCACGCAATTGCATCAGTTTTCGGCGCGCTTCTCGTGTGGCTTATCGCTTCTCTACGCAAAGCGCCATACAAATACGGCGAATCGTATAAAATCGCCGTTCTTGCAAGTGTGCCGATTCTCATTATCGACACGGCCGCATTCCTGATATTAAATACTCCCGAACCGCTGCCGGGGCTAGCGACGACCGCACTGTTTGCGCTCATCGTCTGGCTGAACCTGAAACAAAATCCTGTATAAAAATACGCCCCGAAAGGGGCGTTTTTAGTTGTAGTCGGCAAAACCGAGCTCTTCATCCGCACGGTGGCGGACGGTAACGGTTCTATATGACGGCGGGGTAATGCGGGGGCGTTTGTCTTCATCGAGTTTTATTATCGCCTCGACCGTCTTTACCTTTGCAAGAAGGTTCTTTTTCACACTGAGAAGTTCAGAGGTGCGTAAAGCGCGGCTTGTAGCGCGTTTGACGGTTCGAACGGTTTTCTCGTCTTCTTTGGTTTTATTTTTGCGGTCTTCAGTTGCGAGCATACGAATGTATTCGTCGCACTCATCCGCAAGCTTGTTAAGAAAATCTTTAAGTTCGTACCAATACGCCTGGTCGCCTTCCTTTCTCCCGCTCACGGACTCTACGGCTTCAAGCTCGG
>CAYZDT010000009.1:0-12573 GCA_964477415.1 uncultured Candidatus Saccharibacteria bacterium
ATTTCAAAAATTCTTGAGGTTGTGCTGGCGGGTGCATTCGTTGTAAACGCCTCCGACGTGCACATCGAGCCCGAGGCCGAAAAGGTTCGCATACGCTTCCGTTTGGACGGCGTGTTGCACGACATAACCGACGTCGATTCGGAAACGCATGCCCTCATGATGTCGCGCATCAAACTCTTGTCGGGGCTGAAACTGAATATTCACGACGCCGCGCAGGACGGGCGATATTCGGTCGTTCTCAAGAATCAGGAAATTGAAATCCGCACCTCGGTTATTCCGAACGCGTACGGCGAGACGGCGGTGATGCGCCTCTTGAACCCCGACACGATTTCCGTCCCGTTCGAAGCCCTCGGCATGGAGCCGAAACTGCAGGCGCTCGTAGACGACGCGATAAAAAGCCCGAACGGCATGCTATTGAATACGGGTCCGACGGGTTCCGGAAAAACAACAACCCTGTATGCCTGCCTTAAAAAAGTACACTCGTCGGAAATAAAAATAATCACCATTGAAGACCCCGTCGAATACCACGTTGCGGGAATCGTGCAGACCCAGGTAGAGAAAAATTACGGATGGCTCGACGCGCTGCGCGCGGCGCTGCGTCAGGACCCCGACGTCATCATGATCGGCGAAATCCGCGACAATGAAGTCGCGCGGACTGCAATAGACGCGGCCTTAACCGGCCACTTCGTATTTTCCACTTTGCACACCAACAACGCTGCGGGCACGTTCCCCCGCCTTATGGATCTCGGCATTGATCCTAAAGTGATGAGCTCGTCTATCAATGTGGCGATGGCGCAGCGCTTGGTGCGGAAACTGTGCCAGACATGCAAAAAACAGGTTCCCTTGAAACCTGAAAACAAAACTGTCATTGACCGCGTTGCGGCAGGTTTGAGAGACAAAAGCGTTCTCCCTACGGACGCATCCTTCGAGTACGAACCGGTCGGATGTGCGGCATGTAACGGCACCGGCTTCAAGGGGCGATTGGGAATTTTCGAGGCAATCGTCATAGACGAAGAGATGGACAAACTTTTAAGAAACGCGCCCTCGGAGGCTGATATACAGGCGGTGCAGGAAAAGCGCCCGGTTATGACGATGGTCGAGGACGGCGTTGTAAAGGTGTTGAACGGAATTACGTCGATGGACGAATTGGAGCGCGTCGTTGTCGTAAAGTAATGGAACGCTCTCATGCGTTTTTCTGGATTTTCGTCGGCACGCTTTTGGCGACACGCGTCTTTTTATACATAACGCACCTTGAAGGCCCCACAATCGCGGGTTTCCGCGTGCACCACTATGTATACGGACTCGTCGGCGCCGCTTGTGCACTCGTAATAAAATCGCCTGCCCTGCTCTCCGTCTCTCTCGCCCTTTTCGCGGACGAGGTGCCGATGCTCCTCGGTCAATTCAAAACATACGAAGAATACCTTGCGCTGCCGTCTTTAGCGGGCGCGTTTTCTTTCGCCGTTCCCGTGTTTTTTCTGAAAGAGACGCTCGTGAAACTCGCATCGCGCAAACAAAAAACCGCACCCCTCTAAACGACACTTTGCAAAGGTGGAAAACCGGTCGGGGGAGCGCCAGAGGCAGAGGCGAGCCTCTGTACCAGCGCATCCGTGCGGCAGTGCCACGGCGTCGTTTAGATGGGTGCGGATTCTTTACGAAAAGAGCAAAAGAAAACCCCGTTTCGGGGTATAATTAGATTAGCATATAGTAATAAATATGTCAACACCTGCTGATACCCCGAAAGAACCGAGCGGAGAAGGCTCCTTGGACCATACGCTCCGCCCTTCCGCGTGGGACGACTACATCGGCCAGGGGTCGGTCAAAGAAAATCTGCGGGTTCTCATAACCGCGGCAAAAGAACGGGCGCATACTCCGGAACATACCCTTCTCTACGGCCCTCCGGGCTTGGGCAAAACGACCTTGGCGCACCTCGTTGCACGCGAATTAGGCGCCCCGATGCGCGCGACCGCAGGCCCCGTTATAGAACGCGTCGGCGACTTGGCCGCGATTCTGACGAACCTTGAGCCGGGCTCCGTGCTTTTCATCGACGAAATTCATCGTTTGCATAAAACGGTCGAAGAAATTCTTTACCCCGCGATGGAGGCGGGCAAACTGGACATCATCGTCGGCAAGGGGCCGTCCGCGCGCACGATCGAGCTTTCCCTGCCTCCGTTCACCCTTATCGGCGCGACGACGAGAATCGGGCTTATCTCGGCTCCCTTGCGTTCGCGCTTCTCGGGCGGCGTATTCCAGCTGAATTTTTACTCCGACAAAGAAATTGAACAGATACTCGCGCGCTCCGCAAAAATCCTCGGCATCGAGGCGTTGCCCGAAGCGCTTGAGACTATAGCGAAGCGCGCGAGGAGAACCCCGCGAACCGCAAACTATCTTTTAAAACGCTCGCGCGATGTCGCGCAATTGCAGCGGACCGCACTTTCAAGAGAAGCCGCCGAAAAAGCGCTTGTCATGCTCGGCGTCGACGAGGCAGGCCTCACGCCTTCGGACCGGAAAATACTCGACGCGCTGGTAAATAAATTCGGCGGCGGGCCTGTGGGCGTAAAAACCTTGGCGGCCGCGAGCGCGGAGGAGGAGGAGACGATTGAAGACGTGTATGAACCGTATCTCCTCCAGGAAAATTTCATCGAGCGCACCCCGCGCGGCCGCGTCGCCACGAAGCGCGCGCACGAGCACTTTGGCAAAAACTCCAAGCAGAGTACACTCCTCTAATGGCCGGGCACTCTAAATGGAAGCAGATTAAGGAAAAGAAGGGCAAGGAGGACGCGAAGAGAAGCAAAGAGTTCTCCAAATTCGCCCGACTTATCGCCGTCGAGTCGCGCGCCGCGAAAGGCGATACAGGGAACGCGTCTTTGAAGGCCGTTATCGAGCGCGCAAAGGCGGCGGGTTTACCGAAAGAAAACATTGAGCGCGCGGTCGCAAAAGGCGCGGGAGTGGGCGGCGAAGCACTGGAACAGATTACGTACGAGACATACGGCCCCGGCGGCGTCGGCGTTTTGATAAACGTGTTCACCGACAGCAGAAACCGCGCGAATCAGGAACTGAAACATCTTTTAGATACGCTCGGATACGCCATGGCGGCGCCCGGCTCAGCGTCATGGGCGTTTACCAAAGACGCCGAAGGCACATGGACCGCAACGACCACCGTCCCCCTTTCGGATGAGGATGCGGAGAAGCTCGGCATCTTAGTGGAGGCTTTAGAAAATTATGACGACACGGAAAGCGTCGCGACAAATGCCGAATAGGTCTCTCGCAATCGACCCCGGCTATGACCGCGTGGGGATTGCCGTATTTGAAGGCCAGTCGCTCCTCTATTCGGAATGCTTCGTCCCGCCAAAGGGCGAGTTCCCCGAGAGGCTTGCGTCTCTTTTTGCGCGGGTTGAAGAAGTAATAAAAGAATACTCCCCCGCTTCATTGGCTTTGGAAACTTTGTTTTTCACAAAAAACCAGAAGACCGCGATGCGAGTTGCCGAGGCGCGCGGAGCGATTCAACTCGCCGCGGCGCGTGCAGGGCTCGCGATTATCGAATATTCTCCCCAGGCGGTTAAAATCGCAGTTACCGGAAGCGGAAACGCGGAAAAGGGCGGCGTTATGCGGATGGTCGAGAGGTTGGTGAAATTGCCCGCACAAAAGCGTTTTGACGACGAGTATGATGCTATCGCTTTGGGGATAGCCCATACGGCGAGTTTCCGCGGTATCCACACCCTTTAGTTCGCTCTCTTGCCAATAAAAGAAGTTTTGTAAGAATAGAGGCGTTAGGATATAACAACGCATATGGCAGGCAAACCAAAGAAAAAACGGGACGACGAGGAATTTAAAGAGGAAGACGGCGAAGAAGACGCAGCCGATACTAAGGAGCCGGACTTCGACGAGGAAGAAGCTGAAGAAGACGACTGGGCGACCGGCGGAGACGATGAAGACGAGTCCTATTAAATAAACAAAAATCCCGCATCTGCGGGATTTTTTATTTCTCTTTTTTAAATTCTATAAAAGTGCCCGACTTGCCGAGGCGAACCACCTCGCCGTCCGGGAGCGGCGCGTTTGGATCGGTAATTTTTTCTCCGGAAACTACCGAGAAAACGCCGCCCTGATTGACGAGGTTGCGCGCCGCGCCGCGCGACGCTACTTTCCCAGACGACTCGAGGCCTGTGATGTACGGATCCCCTTCTTTAAAGACAACGGCTGTTTTATTTTCCGACGGCGCGGCGCCCTCCGATATTTTGCGCGAATTGTCGCGGGCTTTATCCGCGGCGGCCTGATCGTGATACATGCGCACGAATTCGTGCGCGAGGGCGAGTTTCGCTTCTTTCGGATGTCCCGAAAGGATTTTTTCTATTTCTCCCGTCGGAACGCGCGTGGCGTGCGTAAAGTAAACGGTAATGAGGCTGTCGGGTATGTTGAGGACTTTATCGAATATTTCTGCGGGCGAATCCGTAAGATTAATGGTGTTGCCCCATGAGGAACTCATTTTCCTCCCGTCGGTACCGAGAATCAAATCGGTCATCAAAACGTGCTGCGGCGCCTGTCCGTTCTTTTCCTGAAGCGTGCGCCCGGCAAGCAGGTTGAATTTCTGGTCGGTTCCTCCCAATTCAACATCGGCCTGAACGGCAACTGAGTCGTAGCCCTGCATCAAGGGGTACAAGACTTCGCGCAATGAAACGCGTTTCCCTTCGTCGAGGCGCTTCCGTACGTTGTCGCGCGCGATAAAATCCGCGACCGAAAAAAGGCTCGCGTGTTCGCCGATGTCGCGGTAATTCAACTTCAGGAGCCACTCGGAATTTTTCCGAATCTCAAGTTTCGACCGGTCGAGGATTTTACCGACCTGCGCGACGTACGTCTCGAGATTTTTCTTAACCGTCTCGTCTTCAAGCATCGGGCGCTCGGCGTCTTTGTCGGACGTATCGCCCACCACGCCCGTCGCGTCGCCGATGATGAAAACAACTTGATGGCCCAAATTTTGGAAATCGCGGAGTTTTAAAAGCGGGATGGAGCGGCCGATGTGCAGGTTCGGCGACGTGGGATCGATGCCGAGCTTTATGCGGAGGCGTTTCCCGCTTTTCAAAAGTTTAGCCAGAGACTCGCGCCCCGGCAGTATTTCGGCGACGCCGCGCGTAAGAAGCTCGTCTATGCGCGCGTCATCGACTGAAACGGGAGCCTTAAAACCGAACATGGCATCAATGTAACACAAGCGAAACTCATGAAACGCCCCCGTGGTACCATTCACAAAATGGTCAGAAAGACCCTGCACAAAGCGTGGAAACACCGGCATGACCTGACGCTGGCCGCCGTTTCGGCGGGTCTCATCCTCTTCGGAATAATCGCCGTCTGGGCGGCAACGATGAAAATACCTGACGT
This sequence comes from uncultured Candidatus Saccharibacteria bacterium, assembly GCA_964477415.1. Lineage (GTDB taxonomy): Bacteria > Patescibacteriota > Minisyncoccia > Phycocordibacterales > Phycocordibacteraceae > Phycocordibacter. Next base: position 5,368 of record CAYZDT010000009.1, read on the forward strand.
TACTTCCCTTGAGGAGCGCCGCGTCGAGCAATCCACGAAAATATATGACCGCACGGGAACGATACTCCTCGACGACCTGTCGGAGGACGTAACTCGAACCGTGGTTCCGCTTTCCGATATTTCGCCCCTGGTAAGGAACGCTACAATCGCGATTGAGGACGCCGAATTTTACCAGCACAACGGCATACGCATTACGTCGATTATCCGTGCCGTTCTTGCGAACTTCTTCAATGCGCTTCATATCTCTTCGGGCTACACGCAGGGCGGCTCTACGATAACGCAGCAGGTCGTCAAAAACTCAATCCTGACGACCGACAAAACAATTACGCGAAAATTTAAGGAATGGATACTCGCTCTCAAGCTGGAGCAGGCTTTGCCGAAAGATAAAATTCTCGAACTGTACTTGAATGAGAGCCCGTACGGGGGGCCGATTTACGGCGTCGAGGAAGCGTCGCAGGCCTTTTTCGGCAAACACGCGAACGACGTGACCTTGGGCGAGGCGGCGTATCTTGCGGCCTTACCGCAGGCGCCGACCTACTATTCACCGTACGGCAACCACCGCGCCGCTTTGGAGACGAGAAAAAATCTGGTGTTGTCGCGCATGAAAGAGCTGGGCTTTATCGACGACGCGCAGTACGAGTCGGCGAAAGCCGAGGAGGTAACGTTCGCACCGCAGGCGGTCTCAGGCATCCGCGCGCCGCATTTCGTGTTTTTCGTGCGCGAGCAGCTTGAGAACGAGTTCGGGCAGGATACGCTGAGGGACTCCGGCTGGAGGATTATTACGACCTTGGACGCCGACCTTGAAGCGAAGGCGGAAGAAGTAGTAAAAGCCGGCGCCCTCTCAAATCAGGAGAAATTTAATGCGTCGAATGCCGCCATTGTGGCAGTCGATCCGAAAACGGGAGACATCCTCACGATGGCGGGGTCGCGCGATTACTTCGATAAAGAGATAGACGGCGCGTACAACATCGCGCTTGCCGAGCGCCAACCGGGCTCTTCGTTCAAGCCGTTCGTATACGCGGCGGCATTTTTGAAAGGCTACACGCCCGATACGGTTCTTTTCGATCTCCCGATACAGTTCTCAACGCTGTGCGCGGCCGATAATCTCTCGAGCGATGCGCCCTGTTATTCCCCCGGAAACTACGACAACAAGTTCAGGGGCCCTATCTCGATCCGCGACGCATTGGCGCAATCCATAAACGTCCCTGCGGTTGAAGCGTTATATCTCGTGGGATTGCCGGACGCGATGCGTCTCGCAAAGGCGCTTGGCATCACGACCCTTAAAGACCCGAACCAGTACGGCCTCACGCTCGTTCTGGGCGGCGGCGAGGTTTCTTTGCTTGATATGGTGTCCGCGTACAGTACGTTCGCAAATGAGGGCGTCAGGAACCCGCATCGCTCGGTATTGCGCATCGAAGACCGGAACGGTTCAATCGTCAAAGAATACGCCGCCGCGCCGCAGCAGGTTCTGGATTCGAATGTGGCGCTGATGATTTCCGATGTTTTGTCGGACAATGTTGCGCGTACCCCCGAATTCGGTTCTGACTCGGCGCTCTATTTCCCGGGGCGCCACGTAGCCGCAAAAACAGGCACGACGAACGACTACCGCGACGCATGGATCTTGGGCTACACGCCGGATATTGTCGCGGGCGCCTGGGCGGGCAACAACGACAACTCGCCGATGGAAAAGAAAATAGCGGGCTTCATCGTTGCCCCTCTCTGGCACGAATTTATGGCGTATGCGCTTACAAAATACGCCGATACGCCGTTCCCTGAGCCTCAAATACCGCAACCCGACAAGGCCGTCCTTCGCGGCATATGGCAGGGCGGAGACGCCGTAACGGTTAATGCTTACACGCTGCAGCCGGTTCCCGACGACTACACAGGGCCGACGAAAACAAAGGTGGTGAACTCAATCCACTCGATTCTGTACTGGGTCGCAAAAAATGACCCGCTGGGGCCGCGCCCCCTTCAACCGGAGAATGACCCGCAATACTCGCATTGGGAGTGGGCGGTGCGGAAGTGGGCTGCACAAAACGGGTACGCCGACGGCGCCATCACCATCTTCTGACCCGCTAACGTATATCGCGCGCCTTGTCGCGCGCCTTCGGATGTTCGCGCACAATCGCATCAAGAATGGGGCCGCGTTTTGCGCGGATGACGCTTTTAGCGACTGACGAGCAAGCAATAAAAACGGTGCCGCGTGAAAATGAAACCGATGAGAGCTCAACCGTTACCGCGGCCGTCTCGCGGAGGACGCGAACCACGGTTTTTTTGAGCGCCTCATCCGGGGGCGTGAGGAGCGCGAATTTCGCGAGGAATCCCGATAGCGGTTCCATACCGTCAGCGGTTCATCGGCATCACGAGGTATGTGAAGTGTTTGTGCGGGGCGTCGGTGATTACCATCGGCCGGCCTTGCCCGGCAACGGAAAATGTAACGCTGTCCGAACCGATATACGGCAGCGCATCGAGAATGTAGCGCGCATTAAAATTGATTTCGATATCTTCGCCGTCTGCCGCTGCGGGGATATGGTCAAATGTTTCCCCGACCGGCGCGTTCACGGCGCGGACGGTAAACGCCTTATCCGACGGTTGGAATGAGAGGTGTACGTGATTGAACGAGTCGGTAAAAATCGATATTTTTTTGAAAGCTCTCAGCGCATCCTCTTTAAGCGTCGTCGCCGATGCGACGAAGTCTTTCGGAATTACGGCGCCGTAGTCGGGAAACGCGCCGTCTATGGTGCGCGATGTGATGCGTCCGAAGTCGGAAATGAATGAACACTGATTTTCGCCGACGCGCATTTCGACGTTTTCCCCGGACTCAACCGCGCGAATGATGTCTGAAATGTTGCGCGCGGGGAGTAAAACCGGCGGGAACGCCCCCTTCCCTGTAACCGGAATGCGCGACTCCGCAAGCCTGAAAGAGTCTGTCGCCGCGGTAATCAGCTCACCTGAATGCAAAGAAACCGAAACGGCGGCCAACTCAGGCTTGATACTCGACGTTGAAGCGGCAAAAACAACCGAACGAAGCGCGGATATGAAGTCTCGGACGGGAAGTACTACCGAAGAGCCCTTACCCTCAGAAACATACGGAAGGGTGGGAAATTCAGACGCATCGACGGCGGCGATTGATGTGGTGCCGCGCTCACCCTCTATGACAAGCCCCTGCGGGCCGGTTTTAAGAATGAGGCGCTGGTCCGTAAGCGCAGAGACAGTCTGCGAAAGTATGTGGGCGGGGACCGCAACGACCCCCTCCTCAGAGACTTTTGCCTTGACAGAAACCTCGACACTCACATCAAGGTTGGTCGCCTTCAAAACAACCCCCTCTTTTTCGGCGACAAACACGACGCAACCTAAAACAGGAAGAGAAAGATTTTTGTTACTGACTTTCGATGCGACGCCGACTGCGCGATCCAGATGTTCTCTTAAGAGTTCTATTTTCATAAAGAGTTATATAAACATCTTTATTTTAATGGTCTGTGGAAATGTGGAAAGACCTGAAAAAGCGATATTTTTAACTGTAGAAACGCTTTCCCGGACTGTGGTTATCGCCGATTCCCTATCGGATAGGGTGTGGGAGAATCGGCGGGTGCCGTTGCTTTTCCTTTGTTTCATTGCGGTTTTTTTGTTTTCCATACTCTTTCCACAACTATTTCAGCATTCCACGGATCTCTTCTACCTGGGTTTTCAACTCTTCATCCGCAGCAATATCCCCGCGGACTTTTTCGCATGCGTGTATGACGGTCGTGTGGTCGCGTCCGCCGAAGACCGTTCCGATCGCCGGATACGAAAGATGAAAGTCTTCTCGGAGGATGTACATAATTATCTGGCGCGGTTTCACAATTTCCCTCCTCCGCGTTTTTGCGTACATTGAGGCTTCGTCGATGTTGTAGAACTCGGCAATCTTCGCAATCACGTGTTTCACAGACACGGTGCGCTTCGGCCGCGTCGTTGTTTTTATGAGTTCCCGTATCTGTTCTTCCGAAAGGGTCCCCTTAAGCTGTATCTGACAGAGGAGCGTGTTCAGCATGCCCTCTATTTCGCGGATGTTCCCCGGCACGGCTAAAGAGAGCGCCTCTATGGTCGCGTCCGACAGAAACAGATTCATAGACTCCGCCTTCGTGCGTATAATCGCCATGCGCGACTCGTGGTCAGGCTCGTTTATCGCGACTGCCATACCGGCAACGAAACGAGACTTCAGGCGCTCGGTGATGTCCGGGATAAGGTTCGGATGTTTGTCGGACGAGCAGACAATCTGTTTATTCGCGTCGTGGAGCGTATTGAACAGGTGGAAAAACTCTTCCTGAATAGTTCCCTTTTTGGAGAAGAATTGAATGTCGTCGATTATAAGGACGTCGTATGAGCGGTATTTCTCTTTAAATTGCGGAATTGAACGGTTATTCAAAGCGTTCATGAACTCAAATCCGAAACGTTCCGCCGTAAGATAAAAAACTTTCTTTGACGGGTACAGTTTTTTTACGTGATTGCCCACAGACTGAATTAAATGCGTTTTACCGCGCCCCGTTTCCCCGTAGATAAAGAGGGGGTTATAGGCGATGCCGGGGTTTTTCACGACCACCTGCGCGGCGGTATACGCAAGTTCGTTAAAAGGGCCGACGACAAAAGTCTCAAACGTGTATCTCGGATTCAGGTTATCCGACCGGTTGATGAAATAATCCGACAAAGGGAGCTCAGAATCGTTTTTAGGGCCCACCAGAACCTTTTCTGGGGCTTTTCTGGGGCTTTCTTTAGAAACCGCATACTCAACCCCGCGGATAGTGTCTACGAAGCCGCGCAGAGTCTTAAGGACAAGCTTGCCGAACCGCTCCGACACCCACTCTTTCGAGAGCTGGTTCGGAACGCCCACTACGACGACCCCGTCCTCGATACGGACGATGTGGGTTTCCGTAAACCACATTTTGAAGGAAGCAGGAGAAATAGAGAGTTCGATATTCGTCAGCGTGTTTTCCCAAAGCTGTTTCGTATCGAGTTCCATGGATTCCCCATTATTGCGCATGGGGGATATTCGGCAACCTTGCGGAAAACAAGGCAACATGGTAATAACTTGTGGAATACGTGTGCATAAGTAGATACTCTAGAAAAAACGCCTTTTCTTCCGTTCGAAAGAGTTAGATGCTAGGATAAACACCAAGATGAAACGAACGTATCAGCCGAAAAAGAGAAAGCGCGCCACCACGCACGGGTTTTTGGTCCGTACAGCATCGAAAAACGGCAAAAACGTGCTTTTGCGCCGCCGCAGAAAAGGCCGCAAGCGACTCACCGTTTCGGGCTAATGCTTGCTAAGGGCGAACGTCTGGTTTCGGGCGGATTCGCGAATCTCTCACGGGCCGTATCTTTTACGTACGGCTCTTTTCGTTTCTCTACACAGACGCCCGCGGCTGCGGCGGTCGTAATTTCTAAGAAGACGCTCCCCTCCTCGGTAGAAAGGCATCGCGCGAAACGACGCGTAACGGCACTACTCCGCGCGCTCGTTCGCTCAGGCATGCTTAAAAAAAGCGTCGTGGTATATCCGAACGCGCGAGCACTTTCGGCCCCGCACGCCGATTTGAAAGAATCTCTTCGCCGCGCGCTCATTTCGGGCTGACACTCTGAGGTGCGCCTGATACAATGCCCCGATGTCTGGCCTTTTTCATTCGGCCGTGTACGAGCCGATATATAACGCGCTCGCGTTTATGGTCGGTGTCGTGCCGGGGGGCGATATCGGGCTTGCAATAGTTGCAGTAACCGTTCTGGTACGTCTCATCCTCTTCCCGCTTTCGTGGGCGGCGATACGAACCCAAATCGCGATGCGGCGCATCGATCCGGACCTGAAGCGCATCAGAATCGAACACAAGGACAACCAGGAAGAATTGGCGAAGCGCACCATGGCGCTTTTTACGGAGAATAAGATCAACCCTTTCGCAGGCTTCTTTCTTATCCTTATACAGCTTCCGGTCATTATCGGCCTCTATTCGGTACTGAACACGGAAAAGGCGGCGCTCTCTTTCGACCCCGCAATCCTTTATTCGTTCGTGCATGTTCCCGCCGAAACATCGGTGCACTTTCTCGGGCTCGTTAACCTCGCGGGGCAGAGCATCGTGCTCGCGCTTCTCGTCGCCGCTACGCAGTTCATATTCGCGCGCCTCATGATGCCCCCCGCTGAAAAGAAAGACCCGTCCGAAAAGCCCTCGTTTCAGGAAGATTTTCAGAAAAGCATGAGCGTGCAGATGAAGTACGTGTTTCCCGTCGTCTTAGGCGTAGTTGCGTACGTTGCCGGCGCCGCTATTGCGCTCTACTTCGTCGTGAGCAATACTTTCTCTATCGGGCAGGAGCTCTTCGTCCGCAAATTACACCATGCAGAAAGATAACATAACGGCGATTTTGAAGGATTTATGCGCCAAACTCGGCATCGCGCTCGATGACGTTGAAGTTTCGGAAATTGCAGGGCACACGCTTTTTACCCTCCGTACCGCCGACTCGGGAGCTTTGATAGGCGCCCGCGGCGAGACGTTGGCGGCGATAAACCATATCGTCAAAAAGACGATGGAAGGCAAAGAAGAGGGTGACGAACCGTTCCGCTTTGTCGTCGACGTAAACGGGTATCACCTGAAGCACATCAAAATGCTTGAGAATCAGGCGAAGATGCTTGCGGAACGCGCCCGCACGTTTAAATACGATATTGAAATGAGTCCGATGAGTCCCTACGACCGCATGATTGTTCATGCCGCGCTCCAATCCGAACCCGACGTTTCAACTGAATCAAAAGGTGAAGGAAAACTCCGCCACATCATAATTCATTACGCTGAATCAGCCGCGCCGCAGGCGTAGCCGCTTTTCAGGGCAACTTCAGCGACCACAACGACTGGTCGCTTTTGTTTATGAATCCGAAGTATGTGCCGTCGGGGCTTAGTGTCGGACGCTCCACATCCAGCGCCCGTCCCGCATCCTCTCCTATCGAGCGAGCGTTTGTCGCGGTTCCCGTCAGTACTTCGAAAACCCACACGCTGTCATTCAAGGGGGCCGTGCCCATGTACCAGTCCTCAATCGAATTGGGGGCCGTCGACGGAATCCCGCACGCTAAGCGCGGTGCGTCTCCCGGGAACCATGCGCATTTTTCGGCATAGGTGCCGATAGGCATCGCGTATGAACGCCCCGCCGCAACATCATAGACGTCATGCCAAACGCTCTAGACATACGTTTTATCGA
>CAYZDT010000010.1:0-3010 GCA_964477415.1 uncultured Candidatus Saccharibacteria bacterium
GTATATCTTATTTTTGTTCAAATCGGCGAAAAGGATATAGTTCGTCGCCCCCGCAAAGTGAATGCCGTATCCCACCTGGAATCCGGACGCCGAGCCGCGGACCGACAATCCGTACACCTGCGCTTCGCGGATTGATAGCGCGACGTTATAGGCAAGGCTGCCGAGAAGGACGGAGCTGTTGAACTTCGAGTGATTCACGAGAACCATGAGAGAGATGACCGAAAAAATGCTCATAACGACCAGGAGCTCGAGAAGTGAAAATCCTTTTGCGGCTCCGGCGTTCATGAATTTCATAAAAGAGATTGCGTAAGCGCCGCCGCGGCGGCAAGGGGCGAAATATCCGTGAAGAGCGCGAGAAGCGCCCCGAGAGCCAAGAACGGAACGAACGGCACCTCTGTTTTCATGGTAACGCGCGCCCGAGAGGGCAACAATCCGAAATGCGCGAGAAGGGAGGATAACGCCAGAGTCGCAAGATAAAACAGCGTACCGCCCCACACCGCGAGCATCACCGCTTCTATGCCGCGCGAAAAACCTAAGAGAATTCCGACGGCGCCGGCGATATACGCGTCGCCGAGACCCATTCCCTTCCCGCGCGTAATAAGAAACAAAATAAAAAAGAAACCGGAAAGCGAGGCTCCGCCCAAAAAACTGTCGGCAATCGGAACGAATGAACCGACTTCAAAAGCCTGAGACGCCGAGGCGAATACAGCGGATGCGGCGAGCGCGGCGGCAAATTGAATCGGAACCAGCGTGTGCCGCATGTCGTACGCGGCAACCAGAACGAGACATGCGAGAAACGCGAGGAGCGCGATAAAGGCTGCCGCGGAAAATACGGAGAACGATGCGGGGAGAAACTGGTACGCTAAGGCGAACAGGGATGCAGTCGCAAGTTCAACTAAAGGATACTGGACTGAAAGAGCGCTCCCGCACGAGCGGCATCGTCCAGAGAGAAGCACGTAGGACGCAAACGGCACCAGATCGTAAGATTTGATAAGCGCGTTACAGGACATGCAGTGCGAGCGGCTCTGGCGCGACTCTGCAAAGCCGAAACGGAAAAGAACGACGTTTAAAAAACTCCCGACTATAAGGCCGAAAATAAAAAGAAAGAGAAGGATAAATGCGCCTGACACTTGTCCAGTGTAACAACAAAAAATCCCGCACTCGGCGGGATTTTTTGTTGTACGAGAGAAACGTTACGCCAACGAGCGAGGAGCGATGCGAAAACTTGTTTTCATATCGTCCGAGCGACGTTGGGGAAAGCCTTGAGGCTACTGCCTCAAAGCTTACGGGCGCTGGTCGTATACGGGATCGGCCCCGTCGAAATCGGTGCCTGCGCCGCAGGCAACTCCTCCCGATGAATCGATATCGCCGCCGAGCGCCTGATTGGTCGCCTCTTCTAAGGTCGCGCCTATGTGATAGCTCGAACAATTAGTGCCGTCTGAGATACCGGCGTATGAATACGGCGTCGGTCCCACGGGATCCTGCGGCACGGCCGCCATATACGTTGGCGCGATGCTGCCGTCATAGATATCTTCCGGATAGACGCTGTTTGAATCGTAATAGAGCGCAAGCGCGTTCTGAATCTGCTTGATGTCGGCGATGCGGCGTGTGTCGCGGCTCTTCAAGCGCGCGGTGTTCAAGGACGCCAAGACGACTGAGGAGAGAATGCCGATGATGGCGATGACCACCAAGAGTTCGATCAAGGTGAAGCCTTTCGCCTGTTTCTTGTTAAACATTGCAATGAGTTTTGAATAATTAAATGCTGTATTTATTATATCTCTCAAAAAACAAAAACCCCCGCGAGTGCGGGGGTTTTTGCACGAAGAAGCCGTTAGGGCTTCTGGTCGTAGATGGGGTCGGTGCCGGCAAAGTCAGTGCCGCCGCCGGTGCAGGCAGTGCCCGCAGTGGCGTCAATGTCGCCGTTCAGCGCCTGGTTCGTGGTCTCTTCAAGCGTTGCGCCCAAGTGATAGCTGGAGCAGGTTGTGCCCGAGCCCAAAGCCGCGTACTTGTAGCAGGACGCTTGGGTGCCGTCGGTGCAGGCTGCGCCTACCGGATCATACGGAACTTTCGCGATGTAGGTCGGAGCAAGGGCGCCGCCGTACAGCGCGGTCGGGTAGTTCGAGTTTGAATCGAAGTACAACGCCAAGGCAAGCTGAATCTGTTTCACATCGGCGATGCGGCGTGTGTCGCGGCTCTTCAAGCGCGCGGTGTTCAAGGACGCCAAGACGACTGAGGAGAGAATGCCGATGATGGCGATGACCACCAAGAGTTCGATCAAGGTGAAGCCTTTCGCCTGTTTCTTGTTAAACATTGCAATCATACGAAAAACAGATAAGGGATAAATTAATAAATCTCTATATGAGACCGTAAGTGGCTCCCCACCATTGTATCCGCATGGATGCCGAAGCGCGGCGGGAATGTGGATATCGGCAGAGGGCTAGATTGCCGAAGAAATGTTGTATATAGGGACGAGAACGGACGCCAAAAGAATACCGACGCCGAGGCCCAACACCACAATCATGAAAGGCTCGATGAGGTCGACCAACGTATCGACTGCGTTCGCCACTTCTCTTTGATAGAACTTAGCCAATGTCTTCAAAATCGTGCCTAACTCTCCGGTTTCTTCGCCCACCTTTATCATCGCCGCCATAATCCCCGGCACTTCGGAGAAGGAAGAGATAGAAGCAGAGACCGAGCCGCCCGCTTTAACCGAGGCCGAGACCTGCTTCAATATGTCTTCGTATACGGCATTCCCCACAACGCTTGCGGTAATCTCGGTCGCCTGCACCACTGAGATTCCTGAAGCGAGCATAGTTGCAAGGTTGTCCGCGATGCGTCCGAGATAGAGCTTCCGGTACAAATCACCGATGTAGGGAGTGCCGAGCATCAGGCGGTCCCATGCCGCCTTGCCTGTATCGGTCTGCGCATACCTATAAAGGAAGAACCCGCCGATGACGAGAAGTATCAAAAGGAAAACGCCGTAGTTTACGAAAAAGTTGCTGATTGAAAT